>JASJXV010000048.1 GCA_030123805.1 Gammaproteobacteria bacterium | reverse complement strand
CGGTGCAGCCGGCAGATTGTGAGTCAGCTCAGCTTCTGAAAAGAGTTTTACGCCATCGATGGTCCGGCCTTTTGCGGTGTAGGTCCCTGCTTTGAAGCGTTCTACAAAATCAGCGACAGTAAAAACTTCGTCCTCATCGGCTTCAACATCTTCTTCATCAAAAAAACAAGGCGGTTCCGCACTTTCCATAAAAAACTCGGTGATACCCTGCTTTTTCAGATCGCCTTTGGCTTTGGCATTTAGAATGCGGTGCCCGTCCGGGTCGAACATTTCCATGCGTTTCCATCCTTCTCCGTCAATCAGAACGTGGAATCCGATATCGCCATCTGTGGCATTGATTTCAACGATGGGCACAAACTCTTCAAATTCCTCGACGGGTCCACCTGCGAGTGCGCTGGCAGCGGCTATGCCGCCTGCAATCGCCAATAAGGTCGTTGGTATTAGTAACTTGATCATTTCTGGTCTCTCCCTTGTTTTTGACTTTTCGCCGTGTCAGGACACAGGCGTTGCAGAACAGTAGAGGGGGGGAAGAAGAAAAATCGGTCGGATAACCTGGGATTCCGGAACCTGGAAGATGTCGCACGATGCGCCAAACTGGATCGTGGCGCGCTGGCGCGCCTGACCGAAGGTGGCGCTTTCACAACACTGGCAGGACATCCTTATCAAACCCATCGGGAAGTACAGGGTATGCTGCCGCCCTCGCCACTGCCGGATAAAGTTGCAGAGCCCGCTGCAACATGGCAACCGGACGATCCGGTTCTGTTGCCAGCCCCCACCGAAACAAACGATCTGCGCGCCGATTACTCAAGTCCTGGACTGACCCTGGGTCGGCAGATCTTCCGTTAGGGTCGGAAACAAGTTGTAGCCATCCGAGTTCTGCAACCAATCTTCTGCAATCATTGGATGTCCCACAGCGTTTGAGCTTTGCAATTAACTAAGAAATGTTCGATAGAGTACCAACCAATCGCCCAAGTGCCTCGGCCCCATATCGAAATATCGGCCAGCCGTCGCCGGGTAGAACCACATCTATTCCAGGCAAGGCAGCAAGAGCCTTTAGCGACTCGATCGCACTATTTTTGTTGCTCAATTTCGCATCGGGCAAGAGGCATAATTCTCCAGCCTGATGGCATCGAATTAAGTCGCCGGTAATCAAGGTGCTGCCTTCGAGTACTAACGCAAGCTCACCGGGTGTTTTAGATCCCGCCAACTCAATCACTGTAAGCCCTGGGACAACCTGCTCGCTGTTTTGAAGCCATCGGTCACAGGCTAACGGAAAGGCAGCCCTTTCCTGATTCGGACCGCATAGCTTTGCCCCGGTATCCCTGGCAATTTTTTCTGCTCCACGACAATGATCACTGTTAGTAACGACAATGAACTTTGCGCCTCCCAGGCTTTCGAGATGGCGTCGATCATGTCCGGACATGGGCAACGGATCGATCAAGACGTTGCCGTCACTCCTCTGCCAAAGCCAACTATTGAAGTCCAGATTACGTTCTTCGTCAAATTCCGACCAACTGAACAGATCGTATCGGTGCAGTAATTTCAAGTTATTCTCCCGGTCGAAAAAGGTGCCAGCCGGTTTACAGTGCCGCGTAACGGACTGTTTATCGGGTTCACTGAAACCATTAATTGTTCTCCTCTGATCTAACGTTTCATACTTTACACGGTCGCTTGCACAATGATCAAAAGGTATATTTATATTTGTGACAAGTTGGGAATTTTTGGCGCCCGAATAAAATTCGTTCTGACAGTCTTGATACAGGAAGTTAACCGATCAGGGCGCACCAGGGTAATTTTAGCCGGTGAGCTAGCGTCACGAAAGGGTATCGCTGCAAAAAAGCAATAGTGGCGCAGTTCTCTACTCAATAAAGTATCAAGCCATTATCTGGTCAGATGCAGGTCGCAAGCCCAGCGTTCGTTTCGCTGTTGGTAATCTCGGGGATCCTCGCGACCTGGCGCCAGGTCCCCGCATACGGATAAACAGGCGTGCCACCTGAAAAACGCTGGCCAATGTTCGCGGTTGATCTGATAGAGTAAAATCGACTCAGTTCGGTGGACCTAATCCATTTATCAAGGAGAACAAAATATGGGCCAAACACGCAGTGAAAGTGACACCATGGGAAGTATCGATATCCCTGTCGATCGATTGTGGGGGGCACAAACCCAAAGATCCCTCGACAACTTCAAGATTGGGGAGGAACGATTCCCCAGGGAGTTGATCCGGGCCCTGGGAATTGTCAAGCGTTCTGCGGCGATTGTGAATAACCAACTGGGAGTGCTCAGCGACGACAAGCGAGATCTGATTGTGAAAGCCTGCGATGAAATTATCTCCGGCAATATTGACGATCACTTCCCTTTGGTGGTGTGGCAAACCGGCAGTGGTACCCAAACCAATATGAACACCAACGAGGTGATCGCCAACTGGTGTGCCCATGCATGCGGCAAACCCATGGGCGCTACGGATCCCATTCACCCCAATGATGACTGCAACAAAAGCCAATCCTCCAATGACACCTTTCCAACTGCCATGCATATAGCAGCGGTAGAAAAAATAATCGGGACCTTGATCCCTGCCGTCGAAGCACTGGCCGAAGCTGTAGAAGAAAAAGTCGACGCTTTTAAAGACGTGATCAAGATCGGGAGGACCCATTTAATGGACGCCACCCCACTGACTCTGGGAAACGAATTTTCTGGCTATGCCAGCCAGCTAAGACACGCCATCGCCCATGTCAATAATACCCTGCCCCACCTTTCGGAACTCGCACTGGGTGGTACAGCCGTGGGGACAGGTTTCAACACCCCCAGGGGTTATGCCGAGGATGTGGCTAAAGAAATCGCCAGTTTTACAGGACAGGATTTTGTCTCTGCGCCCAATAAATTTGAAGCTCTGGCCGCAAATGATGCCCTGGTGGCCGGTCACGGTGCCCTAAAAGCCCTGGCCTGCAGCCTAATGAAAATCGCCAACGATGTACGCTGGTTGGCCAGTGGACCGCGTTGTGGTATTGGGGAAATCAACCTCCCGGCCAATGAACCGGGTTCCTCCATTATGCCTGGTAAAGTGAACCCCACCCAATGCGAAGCCATGACCATGGTCTGTGCTCAGGTGATTGGCAATGACACCACTATTAATGTGGCTGGGGCTTCGGGGAATTTTGAACTCAATGTGTTCAAGCCTGTGATGATCTATAACTACCTGCAATCCTTAAGGCTATTGACTGAAGCCTGTGATAGTTTCCGTTTGAACTGTGTTATAGGTATTGAAGCCAACCAGAACGCCATCACCGAAAACCTCAATAATTCTCTGATGCTGGTCACTGCCCTCAACACCCATATTGGCTACGATAATGCAGCCAAGATCGCCAAAAAAGCCCATGCCGAGGGCACCACCCTCAAAGAAGCCACTGTGGCTTTGGGTTTTTTGGACGAGAAACAATTTGATGAAATCGTTGATCCTGCCAAGATGATTGGCTAAAAACGAGGCGATTTCGCACCGGAGATATGGTGTTTAACTTCCGGCCAGTCGAAATCCTCTGCTGTGGTCGCGCTCCCCTGGCTCGTCGCAGGCCCGGCTAGCCGAACGCGTTAACCATGCATTGACGAACCAGGAACCACCGCGCAATACACGGTAGCTGCCATTATCTGGTCCTTTGGGATCTTTCACCTTTCCCGTGGGATATTTGTCATACCAATCAGAACACCATTCCCATACATTGCCATGCATTTCATAGACACCCAATGAGTTCGGTTGGTAGCTTCCAACAGGCATCGTTTTGTTATTTGTTCTATTAAAATTGGCCTGTGCTTGAGTAATATTTTCACCAAAAGAATAATCTGTCTTGGTTCCTGCTCGGCACGCAATCTCCCATTCTGCTTCCGTGGGTAGACGAAAATCTGCTCCTGTCATATCGCTCAGCCATTGTGCATAAGCGGTGGCGTCATACCAGCTTACTTTCATGATGGGTCGGCTTCTTCTTCCCCAACCACTAGCGCCAGGAAGTTTTCTACCGGTTGCCTGAGCAAATCGATCATATCGCTCAAAGGTGACCACATAGCGACCAATGGTGAAATCAGATACTTCTACCTCGCTAACAAGTTCCCCGGCATCATCGACCCGCGTAAACATGCCTCCAGACAGCCTTACCATTTCTGCTGCAAGAGACCCATCCGGCATCGAATATTTTAAGATAATTGGAGATTTATCGGTATGTTCCATAATTCAAGTAATATTTGCTGCCTTCGTGGTAATTCAATGCGGTATCAATAGCTGGAATCTTATTTGCAATCCTGGTCTGATCAGCCCAATGACATCCATGAAATTACTCTGCTGAGAAATATTTTGCTCACCCATCCGGTGGCGGTGGCTCCCAAAGTGGCTTACTCAATTTCTCTGCAAATTGGCTGAACATTAGATTAAAGCTAATGCTGATTCGCACCTCACTACTATCGTTGGGATCAACAGAGTGCAGTAAGTAAGATGGAAACAAGAGGAGAGTACCATCAGTTACTTCTACCACGACCTGATCGGTGTTCTGGCCCGTTAGCTGCGTGACCGGCGGCCTGATGATACTTGCCTGGGGCCTGGGATCATGAAAGTTGATCGTGTTCGCGCCTGGCGGCACTCGAACATAGTAGACGCCGCTCAGGTAATTGTTAGGGTGACTGTGCATTCGATGTGACGCCCCCGCACCACAGACGTTAGCCCAACAACCGGTCACTTCGATATTGGTAACTCCAATGTTCAAGAACCGGAGTACCTTTTGAGCAGCACTGCTGATACAAAACATCACCTGATCAAGTTCAGTCTCCTCGTGCAACGACTGATGTGACTGCCAGGAGGCTGCTGCTTTGATATCATCAAGGTCCGGGTTTATTTTTTTTATTGCTTTTATGATAGCCGGATTTTGATTTACAACGATTTTCGTGGGCAACTGGAGCTTCCACACCAGGGTCGGAAACAAGCTGTAGACATCAGAGTTCTGCAACCAATCTTCTTCGATCATTTGATGTCCTCCCCTGCGTTTGCGCTTTAAGCTAGTGTCTGACCAGAAACCATTTCAGCGTGGGTTAGTTGCCCCTTTTGTTTTGGCTTACCATCGATGGGTGATCAAAAACAGCCGTCATGCCAGGTGAATACAATGGCAATCTGATGCCGACTGCCATCGCTGTTCAACGTTGCAAGCCGTGCAACAGGCCAGGTTCTAAGCAGATATTCAATAACGGATTCTGAAATTCTCATTCACTACCTCGATTCGTGGCGATGGGATTAGGTATACTTGGCATTCACCCTGTAAGAAAGACTCGAATGCTGGATTTTTCACATTACAGTATAAACACGCTGTTCCAGCAGTTGGGCTTGCCCGCAGCGGACCATGACGTCGACAATTTCTTCTCTCGCCATAAACTGGATCCTGGAACCCGCCTGGTCGATGCGGATTTCTGGACAGAGGCACAGGCAGCTTTCCTCAACGAAGCGTTGGAAGAAGACGCAGACTGGACTGAGATTGTGGATCAGCTCGACGCCAGACTTCGTCATTGAACGATTCAGGGCTTGCTCATGATTTCTCTGCGGCTCAGGACGACGGGGCTATGCGGCTCTGGATGACATAGTCTATGCAGAACTGCATTGCATCAGCAACCAGTCATTGCTGCGCGGCGCATCTCATCCGGAGGAACTGGTTATCCTACATCGCACAGGTGGATTATACTTTGTAGTATAGAGGATCAACAAGGAACCTATGAGGGTGTGGACAGTAAGCATAAACCATCTTTTCCCTCTGGTGGCCCCGAATTAATCCCATATTATCGACGTTGGCTGGACTGGTTCATGCTTTTCTACGACGATGATGAAATCCTATTTGAAATGGGATAAAGGGTAACGTCCCCTTCATTTCTCTTTACTATCACGATCGCAGTCGCTGATAATTGGCCGAGCCAATAGTTATCCACAAGAAAAGGAGGTCCAGAATGCAATGCCCAAAATGTAATGCAAGAATGTATGAAATTACCTATAAGGGTATCACCATAGATCGATGCACCGAATGCAGAGGAATCTGGTTCGACGACGGAGAAGCAGAGCGACTGAGAAACGAATGGATGTCAGAATTTCTTGATGATGGCGATCCGAAAGTAGGCAAGGAATACGATGCCGTTGAAAAAGATATTTTCTGCCCACGTTGTGAGAAGCCCATGGACCGCCTCTACGACCTGAAACAACACCACATCTGGTATGAAGCCTGTCCTGCCGGGCATGGAAAGTTCTTCGATGCCGGGGAATTTACGGACTGGATTTACAATACGGTTTTTGATCGTATCCGTGAACTGGCAAAAGGAAAAAGACCGGGTGGTAAACCTGGACCAGGTTGAAGCTGCTCGATGTGGATTGTCAGAAATCCGCCGGACCCGCAGGTGTTGTGCCTTGAGTGATGTGCAAGGCTCTAGCCGTTATCATGGCATTAAATTCGGTATGGGTCTGGATATAAAGTTTTTCGTCACGAATGCCCTGAAATGTGATTTCAGCCAATTCAGACGGATCCATGCCATTTTCCAACAGCTGCCGGAACATTTCTCTGCCTTCCGCTTCTTCGGCGGTCAGTTCCTTCTCTGTTTCATCGCGTAGTTCAGCGGCACGATTGCGTTCTGCATCGATCAAATTAGTACGGATAAACCCCGGACACAATACCGACACTTTCACCTTGGCATTCTTACGCAGCAATTCGCTGTACAGACTCTCCGTAAGCACCACTACACCGTGCTTGGTAACCCCATATCCTGCAGTCTGAACCCCCGGAATCAAACCAAATACCGAAGCGGTATTAACCACATGACATTCACAATCCTGCGCAATCATTTTGGGTACGAAAGTCCTCACACCATAAATCACGCTCCAAAGATTTACTCCCATCACCCAATTCCAGTCATTGATACTGGCCTCCAGAACTGAACCGGATCCGGTAACACCGGCATTATTAAACAGCAGATGTACGCCACCGAAGGCATTGATGGTGGCATCCAGAAGAGCCTCTATTTCACCTAGTTTGGAAACATCGGTGATTACCGGCAGCAGATTATTGTGCCCTTTGGATTGAAATTCGTCGACGGTACTGGCAAGGGCAGTTTCTTCCACATCGGCCAACACCACCTGCATGCCTTCATTCAGGCATTTTTCAACCAACGCCTTGCCGATACCGCTAGCCGCTCCAGTCACTACAGCTACTTTGTGTTTGAATTCACGCATGGCTAATCTCTCGTTGCAGGGGGATTCTGAATATTCAGTATCAAATGGTAATCTCCGGCATATCGGGTGTCTCTGATTTGTAGGGTCCTTCGGATGACCCGGGTAACATCTGCTCCATCTGCTTTCTTTTTGCCGCCCGTTCCCGCAGCAGCTGTTGCCGGTGGCGAGCGGAAAGTGCCTGGCATTGATCACTCTCAACGCCCCCTGGAATTCTTTCCGAGACAACGCTTTTTGCCATCTCATCGTGCTCATGGACAGCCATATAACACAATAACCTGGTCTGCTGCCCGGCATAATCGAAGGGAGTACTGGCACAGGCTACCAACAGTGCTGTTGAACAGACTGTTACGGTCACCTTTTCTAAATTCTGCAGAATTGTATTTAACACGGCACACTCCTTATCGGAACCAGATTCTGCCACTGAATCTACATTAATTAAAGAGCCGCGGGTTGAGTAGCCGCAATCGCCCTGCGTGGATCAAAGCTGTTGCGAACCGACTCGCCGATAAATATCAGAAGCATCAACATCATTGAAATAGTCGCCACCGCAGTCAACCCCAGCCAGGGTGCTTGCAGGTTCGCGTTGCCCTGGCGCAACAATCTTCCAAGCGAGGCAGAAGAAGGATTTGTCAGCCAGCGTCGGTCGCGCCCACAATAGTCTCCAGATCAAAGGCAGCCGCTATCAGTGCTTTGGTATATTCATGCCTGGGAGCATCAAATATTTGTCGCACGGTTCCCTGTTCGACTATGACGCCGTCCTTCATCACTACCACATTGTCACTCAATGCCCGCACTACTTTGAGATCATGACTGATGAACATGTAAGCCAGATTATGTTTCTGCTGAATATCTCGCAACAGGTCAACGATCTGGGCTTGTACCGACATATCCAATGCTGATGTTGGCTCATCCAATACCACCAGTCGCGGATTCAGCACCATGGCTCTGGCAATAGCGATGCGTTGCCTTTGACCACCGGAGAACTCGTGTGGATACTTGTCCTGAATGTCAGGATCAAGCCCAACCTCAACAAGCATGTCGGCAACAGCTTCACGACGCTGCTCTTTCGTTAGATCCTTGCGGTGAACTAACAGTCCTTCTTCGACTATCTGATTAATCGACAGTCGTGGCGAAAGACTGCCATATGGATCCTGAAACACGATCTGCATATTCCTGCGATACGGTCGGAGAACTTTCGACTTCAAACCCTGAAGATTCACACCCTCGAACAGAATATCACCTTCACTTCGAATCAGGCGCATCATCGCCATTCCAAGCGTCGTTTTGCCTGACCCGGACTCACCTACCACACCCAGAGTATGGCCTTGCCGAATAGAAATGGAGACGCCATCGACGGCTTTGAGAAATTTCTTATTGAAAAAGAATCCTTTACCGATGGGAAAATTGACCTGCAAAGATTTAGTCTCAACGACTACCGGTGCAGATGCAGATGCCGCAATAGCCCCACCCTTGGGTTCGGCTGCGATCAGATGTTTGGTGTATTCGTGTTGTGGATTGGTGAAGATACTTTCCGTCTCACCTGACTCAACGATTTTACCTTTGGTCATTACACTGACGCGATCAGCCATCCTTCTGACGATAGCAAGGTCATGCGTAATCAGTAGCAACGACATCCCCAACTTTGCTTGCAGATCCTTAAGTAATCTTAGAATTTGTGCCTGTATAGTCACGTCCAGAGCGGTTGTGGGCTCGTCTGCTATCAGCAGGTCAGGGTCATTGGCAAGTGCCATGGCAATCATTACGCGTTGTCGTTGGCCGCCGGATAATTCATGAGGAAAAGACCGCATTTTTTCTTCTGGATGTTGTAAGCCAACAAGTTTTAACAGGTCAAGAATGGCCGTCCTGGATTCTGACAGTTTTATCCCCTTGTGAACCAACAGAATTTCACCGATCTGTTTTTCTACTCTATGCAGAGGATTCAGGGATGTCATCGGCTCCTGAAAGATCATTGTGACTTTCTGACCCCTGACACTCTGCAGCACACGATCGGATGCACCGATCATCTCGATGCCGTCGACTTTGATTGAACCGGAAGGGTGAGATGCGGTCGGATAGGGCAGAAGCTGGAGAATGGAAAGTGCGGTCACTGATTTCCCGGAGCCGGATTCTCCGACCAATGCAACAGTCTCACCCTTCTTGATGCTGAATGAGACCTTATCTGCAGCCAGAACGCCACTAAAGGCCACGGACAGGTCTTTTATTTCCAGAACAACTTCGCTCATCGTATACCCGGAATTCTCGCTAATAACGGAATAACCAGCGTTAACAGTCCATATCTGAATGCAGGGCAATCCAGAGATGTCATAACTGTAATACTTCCATCAACAGCAAGTCACTGGGATAGAAGTTATAGATCCACTCGGTAAAGAATCTACCTTATCGCAATCCAATTGTCATTATGTTTGCCAACATCCGTTTAGATGCGTGGCTTGGTGTAGATCGGAGACTGTCCGAGGTTCCGGTCAGGACTTCAATACAATACGCGCATTGACGGTACCGGGCTCTTCATCTTTATCCACGGAGATCTGCTTGACCAGGATCCCCTGCTTCATCTGCAGTTCTTCCAGCCAGCTGACTAGCATATTAAAGGCAACGGCCTCAAACCACACACTGACTTCGTCATTGCCTTCCGGTTGTAATTTGTTGGGCTTGATATTGAACGCCTGCGCTGTTCTTGACACAGATGTCAGCAGTGACTGACCGGATCTATGGCCAGTAATCTGATTTCCCGCTGTAGCTCTGGCTTGAATTACTGTGGAATTCATCCAATCGATCAATCCCCTTTGACTGTTTCTGGAAACTTCCGCTCTGGCGGCATAGTCGACTGCGGGTTGCCAGATTCCCAGCACAACGAAAAGCAAGCCAAAGAACACGGCTAGTCCAGTCAGAGCATATCTATCCCCGGGCTCCAGTCCTGTATATGTCCTCGACGCCTGCAATCGGGTCTGCGAAATCCTGTCTAATATCCTCATGAGCCTGGTACTCGAAAGCCGCGTATTCTGATACTGCCTTTTACGGAGTCAGCTTCCTGATTAATGGTCCCGATTTCAGATCTCAATCCTGCGGCAGTAATTTTCTGAGAGTAGGCGACCAATTGATCACTGCTAGGCGCGCGCAACTGCAGGATCAGATCGCCTCTCTTTTGATTAAAGTTGACGTTATCCAGTTGTAATCTGCTATTTTTCAGCTCTGATGCAGCGGCGCTGAACATCGACAGGAAGTCGTTACTGACCTTGCTGTTCCCGGAACTATTCAGGTGTGATTGCCATCTTCGACGCAGATCGCGCACATTGCGATCATTGGGGAATACTTTTTTATAAAGTTGTTGTGCTTGCTCTTTATACTGTTCTGCCTGCGTATTCAAAAAAATGCCCTGGCCAACCAGAGAAGACACATGCAACAAGAATCCAACTAATACAAGCGCAGCAACGGATCCCCAGTTTGCTCTTGATGATGAATCGGCAATTTGCGGTTTGAACTCACCCTGCAACAGATTAATCGCATATTTGCTATGGTATTCCCGACACAGGGTTTCAAACGGCTGATAGTCCAATGGTTCATGCTGCAAAGCGCCGGCTAATTCTGCCTGCCATTGCGCATACAACACTTGCTGCGCATCGGTCTGATCGGAATACACTCGGAATCCACGTTTGTTTTCCGACTTGTCGGATTCGTCCCCGGAGGCGGCACCCTCGGCATCATCCAGTAAGCCAAGAAATATGCTCAGCTGGTCCCTGTCAACAGCGAAACCTTCACTCAATCCAATGCGACATAGAGCTCGCTGCCCATCCAGAAGAATATTAACCTCATCACTGCCGCCGGGGATACGGCCACCCGGGATACGGCCACCCGGGACACACAAAACATCCGGCACCATGATCCCGGGACTTAATCCTGTATCGTCCAGTAGCTCAAGCCACCTTGCAATGATCTCGCTTTCAACTGCTGCCACTCTGATCTCACCCAGTTCGGTTCGATCGCCCATCGCCAGGTGCATCCTCTCCACATTAACAGCCAGTTGTTCTTCGATCACAAACGGCAAGGCTTGTACAATCTGCCGGGCCTTTTTGGAGGGTACATTAGCCGAGGTCAACAGCACCTGTTCAGAGGGCACCAACACAATAGTCGTGCCCGTCCAATGGGTGTCCTGGACGAATCCTGCTAACTCATCGGGTATCCCTTCACCGCGAGCGCGAACTACACCTGATGCTTCATCCAGCAGTAACCACTGCAAGTACTCAATGTCATCAGAATCCGGTAATCGAACAAACAAGTTCTCCGCCATACTACACCTGGACACTCCTATTGATGATTAGATTATGCATCAACGACACTGTATTTATCCTCTTTCAATCTTGCCCTCACCGGGGTTGCTGTTCTCGTGGCCGGGTTGCCGTGTCACCGACATCTCGGACCGCCTCCCGACAAAGGTCCGACTCAGATCTCGGGATATTACCTGCATGTTGCCGGTAACGGAATCCCTCTGTATTACGCTGGTTAAAAAACTAAGTCGCTGATTATATCGGGCTCTGATCTGGACCTGAAAAAATTGTGACTCAGTCGCGAGACCTTTAGTATCTATACCACCTACACCAGTCACATTTGCCTGTCTCAAAAACTCGTCGATATCATCAAAGCCTTCATCATAGTCCCGAAAATCGATGAGTTCGGCCACCTTATCAGCGGTAAGGCCCGTAGCCAGACTCTGCAATATGGGCCCTGAGGCAGTATTCACATTGATCATGCTATTGGGGTCCGGTAATACGCACACGTAAGGAACCAGGCGTTGGTAATCTTCTTCAGTTATATCCAGCAACAGGCGCAATTCACTGACATCCACCATTGGATTGGAAGCGGTCCGATACGGCGGGTCCAGGACCAGATACGCATAATCTTCTGCGCCCAACTGGCGGGGAGCCTGATCTTCATCAAACCAATCAGTGATCCGATCCAGCATCATTTGATCCAGTGCCAAAACACTTAACAGTGCCAGGAACCGCTTTTTGTTCACCTGCCCCCTGACGGATAAACTATTCAGGTTGAAAAGTCCCTGCAGATCTGTAATACGAATCTCTACTTCCCCCTCTGCATATTCGAAGGGCTCGATCTCTTGCGCCCAATCCTCAGCCAGGAAGTCGATCTTATCCTCGCTTGCAAAATCTGCATGCAGGATTTGACGCGCAATCTCTTCACCGCCAAGCGCGTACTGATAGGCCTGATTCTGATCCATCGCATTCAGCGTCTGGTGAATGGCAAGATTCTGGCGAGTCACCATGGTCACGGCCAATACTGAGGAGATCGAGACAACCAGCATCACGGTAATCAGTGCAACACCGGTTTGAGGGCGACTTATGCTATTCATCCGCATATGCTTTTTTCCTGATCCGGATCCTTGACTTCACCCCGCCGCTGCCCCTGGTTCTCATCCTAATCACGGTCATTGCCATCTATATCTTCTGCCTGGCTTATATCGGCTTCCGCAACCAGATTGATCACCTTGCGCACTTCACCAAATTCTTCTATCTGGATAAAAACCTCAAGCGCAATGGGTAACACTTTTCCTGAGTTGCTTGACAGATCGTCCAACACAAAATCGTCTGATCGTCTGTTTCCCGCAAGCAAGTCACCTGACCAGTTGTCCGATGTATCCCCATTTTCATTCAGGGCCTGTATGCGGAAATCCTCTACATTCGACAGGATCTTCTGCACGCGCGGTTCGGAATCCTCTGCTCTGTCCAATATCAACCAGTAGTGTCTCTCCAGTTCGCCCTCGTGTAACCGGTAGGCAACTCTCTGCACATTACTTCTGGACTGGGCTGTTGGATTTCGCCAACCCAGACGAGAGAACTCTATAGCATATAACCCGTAGCCTATCTGCAGCGCTGGCACACGATCACCATATTCATTACGTATGGGCCTGTTCACTATTTGCGAAAGATCTCTCTCCAACAAACCAATGGCCCTCTGTGTGTCTGTTAGCTGATCGGTTCTAAACTCGGTCGCATCCCGAGTATCGATCACTGTACGCAGCAATTTATTGGTGCCAATCCCGATCAAAGCAAAGATTGACAGGGCGACCAACACTTCCAGTAAGGTGAAACCCTTCATATCAAAATCTACCCGCAAAACCATCCAGGGTCACAAGAGAGATATCGTCATTGTCGGTTCCAGCGGGGTACACATCCACCGATACCCGGCGAATGTCCTTATTCTGGGTAGCAGACACGCTAATCCGTACCTGCCATTCCATATCTCCCATGGTCACCTCTTTGTAATTCGTTCCGATACTCGGAAAGTGACGCACTTCATTGAGCTTACTACCTCCTTTGCTGCCTGCCCTGTTGCGACTCCTGTGGCTGAGCTCAGAGGCAGGATTCCTGATCTGGCTGATTTCATTCTCAGCCACCCAGTGAGCAATTATCTTGTCCCGCAGCAGCGCAGCCTGGGACACGTGACGCGTTAAACCACTAATCAGAGCCGATGCAGTGATCGCAAATACAGTCAACGCTATAAGTATTTCGATGAGAGTAAAGCCACCAGGCTTTTTGATTCGGGGCATGAGTTAGTTCAATCCTGCAATGTCAATTTATTGAACCCGGTCCTCGACACTGAAGCCACTAAAACCATCCGTGGAAATGATATAACCGGATTCCAAATCACGAGAGTGATACACGGTCAGATCAAACGGTGTCACTTCGCCACTGGAAAGTAGCAAAATCGGTGGAATCACACCTTCAGTTTCAAGCAATGCTGTACGTCCTTCCAATTTGAGAAGCAACTCAATACCTTCAGTTACCCGACGGGCTTGATACGGAGCATCTTCCATGGCGACCCAGTCTTCTGTTGCCTCTCTGAATTCATAAAATGAGTATCGATCGTTTTCGATATCAAAGCCCAGTTCCCGGCCACGAATAACCGCCTCGTCACTGGCCATCGTCAGTAGTGCAACCAGACGGTCGGATTCCAGTTTTAGTTCCACAGTGGTGGTAGATGAAGGTAGCTGAACGACCACAATCCCCATAATAATGCTGACAATTACCATCACAACCAGGATTTCAATGAGTGTAAATCCTGAGTTGTGGTACCGCATTTTAGAATTCAGACAGGTATAGATCAGCGTCAAAACTTTCTCCACCTTCCTGTCGATCTGCACCGTAACTATAGACCTCAATATTACGGCCTTCGTTGATATACAAGTAAGGCTCATCCCATGGATCCACCGGAATCTTGGACAGATACCCATCGGCAGCCCAGTGCCTGGGTTCCGGGAATCCGTTGGGCTCCTCTACCAGGGCCTCCAATCCCTGCTCGGTGCTGGGATAGAAACCGTTATCCAGGCGGTACATACCTAAAGTTACGCCAAGCTGCTGAATATCAGTTTTTGCCGCTATCACCTTGGCTTCATCCGGACGACTGATGATATTGGGCACAATCAACGCACCCAGAATACCCAGTATCACAACGACCACCATCACCTCTATCAGCGTAAATCCCCGCTCTGGTTTGAACCGGGCAAGAGAGGGACTTGCTGACCTTCGACTGTCTACTATAATTTTCATATCACTCCATTTCCGGAACTATTATATTATCAGCTGATTCAAATTCATGATCGGCAGGAGAATAGCCATGACGATGGTAAACACGATCCCCCCCATGACCAGGAGCATGATCGGGCCAAACAGACTCAACATGATACCCATCAACAGATCCACCTCCTGCTGCATGAACGAACTGGCACGACTTAACATATCGTCCAACTCACCGCTAGACTCCCCACTGGCAATCATGTGCAGCATCATGGGAGGGAAATAACCGCTCTCTTGCAGCGCTTTGTTGAGGCTGCTACCTTCCTTGACTCGAACAGCCGCATCGGCTACCTTCTCTCGAAGCCAGGAATTGGATAATACTTCTCCTGATATTTTCATGGACTCAACTAAAGGCACACCGCTGCTATTGAGAATACTCAAAGTGCTGGTGAATTGAGCGGCGTTAAATCCCCTGCTCATTTTTGAGATCAAAGGCAGATGCAGCAACCGACGGTCATAGTTGAGGCGAAAGATGCTATTCTTCAACCCCTGTCGAAATGCCACAATCAACACGCACACACCAATCACGATGGCCAGGCTCCAGCTCTTGGCGAAATCACTCGCAGCTATTAGACCAACGGTCAAACCGGGTAGTTCCTGCCCTGTATCCCGGAAGACTTTAACTATATCGGGCACCACGTAACCCAGCAGACCACTCAGAATCGCGACCGTCATCAACAGCAGAATAATCGGATAAACCATGGCTTGCTGAACCTTCTGCCGTGATACTTGCCTGGCTTCCGTATAATCGGCTAATCGATTCAACACAAGATCAAGATGTCCTGCGGCTTCTCCTGCAGCTACCGTTGCGGTATAAATCGCTGGAAATGCCTTGGGGTAGTCAGACAGGCTATTTGCCAGAGAAAATCCCTCCAATACCCTGGATCTAACCGCCAGCAACATACCTTTCACTCGCTGATTGTCGCTCTGTTCCGAGACTGCCAGTAACGCTTCTTCCACAGGTATCGCAGCCGCTATTAACGTCGCCAATTGGCGGGTCACCAGCGCCAGTGTCTTGACACCGAGAGAGGGTCTGATCAGTTCGGACCAGAGGGATCCCGAGCCCTTGGCTTCGACAGTCACCGCGACAGTCAGAGGTACAAGCCCACGGTCCCGAAGCAATTGCCGCACATGGCGAACACTGTCTGCTTCAAGCACACCTTTTTGTTCTTTGCCCCGGCTGTTCAACGCGGCGTATTGGAATGCCGCCACGCCTAATCCTCCATAGTAACCCTGAGCACTTCGTCCACCGAAGTTATGCCCAGCAGTATCTTTTCACGCCCGTCTTCCCGAATACTTTTCGACGTCTGTCGGGCATAGCGTTCAATTTCAATTTCAGAAGCGCTGTTGTGGATCATTTCTCTCAGCACATCATCCACTGCCACTACCTCATAGATACCAACGCGGCCGCTAAATCCCTCATAAGCGCATTTCTCGCAACCTTTGGCTCTATATAACGTCACTGCCTGGCCCTTCCCCAGATTCAGGAATTCCCGTTCAAATTCAGAAGGCGCGTGTCCTTCCTTGCAGTCCTTACACAACAGACGTACCAGACGTTGAGCCACCAGGCCAACCATACTGCTGGTCAACAGGTAGGGCTGTACGCCCATATTGGCCAACCTTGTTATGGCGCCAAGTGCCGTGTTTGTGTGAATCGTTGAAAGTACCAGGTGCCCTGTCAAACTGGCCTGCACGGCGATATCAGCCGTTTCGTAATCTCGAATCTCGCCAACCATCACGACATCCGGATCCTGCCTTAATATGGCTCTAAGCCCTTTGGCAAAAGTCATCTCCGCTTTCACGTTGACCTGGGTCTGACCAATACCTTCGATGTTGTATTCAATGGGATCTTCCACTGTGAGAATATTGCGAGTCGTGTCATTCAAGGTATCCAGGCACGCATAGAGAGTCGTCGATTTGCCGGACCCTGTCGGTCCTGTTACCAGTATTACACCATGGGGGCTTTTCACCAGGGATTCCATGGTCTTCAGGTCAGCTGCATTCATCCCCAGATGAGACAGGTCTCTGCGCCCCTCCTGCTTGTCCAGCAGGCGCATGACGACACGTTCGCCATTGTTCGCGGGAATAGTGGAGACACGCACATCCACCTCACGGCCTGCAACGCGGAGTGAAATTCTACCGTCCTGGGGTAATCTCTTCTCGGCAATATCCAGTTTGGCCATCACTTTGATTCGAGATACCAGTAGCGGCGCGAGTGCCCGTTTTGGAGTGACAATTTCTCTCAGAACACCGTCTACCCTGAATCTCACCACCAGCCTGGTCTCATAAGTCTCGATATGGATATCAGATGCATCTACTTTAATGGCTTCCGACAATAGACTGTTAATGAGTCTGATGATGGGCGCATCGTCTTCCTGCGCCATCAAATCTTCAGTCTCCGGGATAGCATCTGCAAGACTGCTGAGGTCCATCTCGTCCCCCAGCCCTTCAATCATAAGCAGGGCCTCTTCGGAGTCATTCTGATAGGTAGACGCCAGATTCTTGTCAAATGTACTCTGATCGACTTGTTTGAACTTCACCGGCGCTCTGGCAAATCTGCGGACTTCGGCAAGAATCCTGGGTGTGACTCCTTGCGTATAGAGTGCCGATCGACGGTCCAGGCCCAGGTCCTGGGGCAGTAACAGAACTGCATTGCGCCGGGCAAAACTGAAGGGCAATCGAGCTTGAATCGCTTCCATAACACACTCATTTCCAAATCGTAAACCTGCAGAGAACATAATCGGCAGGGCGTGAAAAAGCCTCGCCAATATACTCAAATAGACCTCTATTATCCATGTCTGTGGCACCAATTAGAACAGATTCAGACCTGCTACCGAGTATTTGATCATGTTTTGTGCCACACACGCTTCACTTTTTATTTCAAGCCGACTACTATAAGCGACACCTATAATAAATGATCGTCATTATTCGATCAGGAAATGTTTACTTTATGAATCTCAGTAATATAGATCTCAATTTGTTTGTTGTGTTCGATGCCATCTATGCGGAGGCCAACCTGACCAGAGCGGGCGAAATTATTGGCATAACTCAGCCTGCGGTGTCCAATTCCCTGTCAAGATTAAGAACTATGTTTGATGATCCACTTTTCATACGCACAGCGAAAGGTATGACTCCCACTCCTGTCGCCCGGAATATGGTCGGTCCCATTCGCCAGGCACTCGGTTTGATACGATCCAGCGTGCAGAACAGTGACAGTTTTTGTGCAGAGACCTCAAACAAGTTGTACCGCCTCAGTATGTCGGACCTGGCGGAAACGACAGCTCTGCCCAAATTATTCAAGATTTTAAGGAAACAGGCACCCAGTATTGATGTTGAGAGTTACGTCGTGAAGAGGCGGGATATGGCCCGGGAACTGGCTTCCGGAAGTCTGGATCTGGCCATTGATGCACCACTGATTACGGATCCTCATGTGCGCCATACCAGCTTGATTACGGATCGCCTGGTCTGCGTGGTTAGAAGCGATCACAACGAGATTAACGGCAGCCTGTCTATGGACCAATATCTATCGCTCAATCATCTGCATGTTTCCACTCGGAAACGCGGTCTTGGACACGTTGATCTGGAAATGGGGAAAATAGGGTTGCGCCGTCGCATCGCACTAAGGACACGTCACTATCTGATGACACCGGATATTGTCGAACAGACTGATCTTGCGTTAACTGTTCAACTAAGATTCGCCAAACAGATCACCCAGCGATTCAATCTCAGGTATTATCAACTTCCCTTTAGTGTTCCCGCACTGGAGACGCATCTGTTTTGGCATGAGAGCGCAGACCAGGATCCGGCAAACAAATGGATGAGAGAGATGTTGCAGTCGTTCTACACTCACCCGGACAGGGTTGCAGATTCTGGATAAGCCGGAAGAAAGCTTGTAATGAAGCTTATATGCCACATTCGAGAGGCCAGAAACAAAGCAGCAAACGCCGCGCGTGCAGAGTTACTTGCACTGCTCCGTAACTACGATGTGCAACCATCCGACCACGGACCCATGTCCGATCGACCGGCAATTTTCTGGATAGAACTCCCCGATCAATTGCTGCCCATGGCAGAACAGCGATTTCCCTTGCTGGGATACACTTCAGCCATTGATATACTGGAACCAGCCCCAACCGGTTCTTCAAGGCGCAAAGATGTATTTCGTTACCATGGGAAACCATACATAGTGCGTAGTATCTACCGTGAAGATGAAGAATTAATTCGTGCAGAATCGCCGGATAAGCGCGAATTTCTGTTGACGAGTGTGGATGGGCGTAAAAATCTGATCAAGGGATACAGGGGCACTGACACTCCGGGAAAACGGCGCGGACTGCCAGCGTGCGATGCACGTCTACTGGTAAATCTGGTTACGCCCCATGATCAGAAGGGTAAATTTCTGGATCCTTTTGCCGGAGCAGGAAGTATTGTGCAACAAGCGGTGCAATCAGATATGTCCGTCTTCTCGTGTGACATGGATGAAACACTCTCAGCCGGGCTAACCTGGCTTGGTAGTGAACATCGCGTCTCAGATGCTCGTAATCTTCCATTTGACAGCAACAGTTTCGATGCCATCGCCGCTGAGCCTCCGTTTGATCGTCGGCACGGCCACGCCGCAGCCTCTTCTATACCCGAGTTAAATCGGGTACTGGTTCAAGGGGGAAGGCTAGCGATCCTGTGTGCTCGTTGGCAGACAAAAGAACTACTCTCTGTGACAGATGACCTACCGCTGACAAATATGCTTAGCTGCCCGATTGATCGAAAAGGACTGAAATGCTCAATTCTCTCCTGGGAGAAGCATGCATACTAAATCTACCCGGGCAGGTACCAGCGGAATTTCCGAGTACAATGGAATCTGTTACCCTGAAGATAAGAACCGGAGAATTGAAGCATGAGCTGTGATTGCGAAATAGAAGCAGGCAATGAAGCCCAGAAAAAAGTGCTCGTGACACTCCTGTTACTCAATCTGGGAATGTTCCTGGTTGAGATAGTTGCCGGAATACTGAGTGAGTCAACTGCCTTGCTGGCAGATTCACTGGATATGCTCGCCGATGCGACCGTGTACGCAATTAGTCTGTATGCTGTCGCCAAAGCACCCCACATTAAAATCAGTGCGGCTTTGGCCAACGGCGGGTTTCAGATGTTGATTGGTTTAGTCCTGCTCATCGAAGTTACGCGGCGGGTGTATTTTGGAAGTGATCCGGAATCATTGACAATGATCAGCATCGGATCACTGGCCCTGGTCGTGAACATCGTCTGTTTCATGCTGATTTCCCGCCATCAAAATGACGAAATCCACATGCGAGCCAGCTGGATCTGTTCGCGAAATGATGTTATTGCCAACGTCGGTGTAATATTGGCTGGTGTGTTAGTCGTGACATTGGATTCATTCTGGCCAGATCTTCTAATCGGCGCGCTAATCGTCATGGTGGTGCTGCATGGCAGTTTCACAATTTGCAGGGAGGCCCTGGCAGAGAAGAAGACTCTGGGTCAGATTTTTTCAGTCTGATCAGATATGTGCAACTGCTCCTTCCAGGCAACCTTGAAGGACTACTAGACTTATCTTGTGTTGTCACCTAACCAATGCAGAACGAATTGGGCAACAGAACCCACATCATCAATGTCCAGTCGCGGCACAGGCAGACCATGCATTTCTTTTTTAGTAGCTACGGCGATTACATCGGGTCGATAATGGCAAAGAAGATTGTCTCCTTCGTCCTCAAGAGTCACTTCAATTTTGGGGAAATTACTTTCTTTTAGACCTTCCACCAACACCAGATCGATCGCAGAGAGATCCATCTGACCAATTAAATAATCCAGATCAGGATAGCGGGATGAATCGCTGTGTTCGGCCAGCAGTCCCCAACGTTTTTCGGAGGCAAGCATCACCTGTATTGAACCCGCCTTGCGAAATCTGAAGCTATCTTTACCCGGCGAATCGAGATCGAAATCGTGATGTACATGTTTTACGACACTGACACGAATATTCTGCTCTGCCAACGACAGGATGAGCTTTTCGAGCAATGTGGTCTTGCCACTATTACTTTTTGTAGCAACGATTCCGAGCACGGGAATAGTGGCGCTGTCCTGCATCGTGATTCCTCTTTACCTGGCCTGACCGACCACTCACCAGTTCCGGACTAGGCTAGAGTATTCATTTTAGGACATCCATCATTTTTTTACTTTTTTAGGCTGTCCCAATCTGAAACATGATGGCTGTCCCAAAGTGATATGCTGGATGTCCCGATTTGAAA
>JASJXV010000047.1 GCA_030123805.1 Gammaproteobacteria bacterium | reverse complement strand
GGGTTTTAGAATCGCCTTATTAGTAGTTAATTCATAGAGTTATAAGACTTTGTTGGTAACCGTCCGGGCAACTGCACCTGCTAGCGCTTGACCTGCTGTGGCAAAAACCTTGACGGCAATTTAGATAATGAACAGGGTGAAGCAAAACGAATCCTACTAGTTTAATTCTTATATGAGTCAATACGGACCAGCCAGGACAATTGTCGTCTAACAGGTAACAGCATGAATTGCCAGGTAGTGGGACCAGCCTACGTAAAACTTGGGCCATAAATGTTAAATGAAATTATTTCTCAGCCATTCCTCAAGCCGTCTTGTGGCAATAACATCTTCTTCATCCAGGAGTTGGACTTGATAGATCAAATCAACGCCTTGCTCCATTAGCTCCATAGTGTGCTCCACCGAGAAAGCTTCATGTACCTCGTGTCCTGGTTGAGCTTTTCCAGAATAGCTTTTTCGTGCGCAAGACCTAAGGTCAATCACAAGTTGGTCGAATTCGCCAATCTCAATTTCCTGTCCTTCGGGCGGGTGATTATCAAACCACACGCTGCGGGCACACAAAGACCAGGATTTCGCATCACCTGGTTTTACGAAGTCTACATGTTGTTGATTCTCTGACACTCTTTACCTTTTCCCTTCAACCCGTTAGGACTCTATCCAACCCTTGTATTTCACTACTCAGACTAGCTGAATATTGCAGATTCCTCAATATTCCTTTATTCTCTCACTAATTAACCTGGCGAGTCGAACCATGACCGATGAAATTTTGACCTTGAAAGAGGTCGCCAAATACTTAAAACTGGCAGAAAAAACAGCTTACCGTCTTGTGGCAGAGGGTAAGTTGCCTGGTTTTAAGGCGGGTGGTAGCTGGCGGTTTAAGCGTGGGGAGATTGAAACCTGGATTGAGCGGCAAGTAGAAGAAAGAAAAGTGAGCGCTAAAAAGTGATAACCGACTATCACGTCAAATACTTTGCTCATGAACTGAGAAAGCGGCATTCCCTGGCGGATGAAAGAAGTGTCCTCTTTTCGTTCAGCGGGCATGAATGAGGGTGGCGAGGGAAATAATGAGAGAATACTACGTGCGATTTATAGGGCTCAGGGAATGTTGAGATGGGTTGTCCTTGTCATCGCGCCCTTCATGGGATGAGCAAAAATGAATAATCAATTTTTCGAACACCCCATCCTTAACTCTCCTTACGACTACCCCAGTCGGTACTGGGAGTTGGATGAGACGGGCCAACCAACTCAGCGGATTATCGACAGCCGACGTCCTGCCGATTTCATTACGCCGATTCCTAAACCCAGGAAACGAAAAGGATCCCCCGACCAGCAGCAAATAGTTTTTGACGAAGGCAAAGGCCTATCCACAGAGGAACAGCGATACGACCATACGGCGATCATCAATGGTGTTCGCCAGCAGGTCGATAAATGGCGAAGCTTGCCGAATCCAAATGACTGGAAGGTTACCGCTGAAACGGCACGCCTGCTCCAACATTGGCGGCACCATAGCTTCGGCAGCATCCGGCCCTTCTTTTGTCAGATCGAAGCTGTCGAAACAGCCATTTGGCTCACCGAAGTCGCTCCGAACGCAGGAAAGCTTGGCAAAGGTTTCCTGGAGCACATTGCTAACGCGAACAATGATGCCAACCCGGAAATTATGCGCCTGGCTCTGAAGCTGGCGACAGGCGCCGGCAAGACCACCGTCATGGCCATGCTGATTGCCTGGCAAACCATTAACGCGGTGCGAAAACCCCAGAGCAAGAGATTCACCCGCGGATTTCTGATTGTTTCTCCTGGCCTGACCATCCGGGATCGCTTGCGTGTTCTCCAGCCCAACGATCCGGACAGCTACTATCTGAGCCGTGAGTTGATTCCAGGCGATATGATGGGCGACCTGGAGCGGGCCAAGATCGTTATCACCAACTTCCATGCCTTTAAGTTACGTGAACGTATGGAACTCTCAAAGGGTGGCCGTTCATTGCTGCGAGGGCGAGGCGAAGCACTGAATACCCTGGAAACCGAAGGGCAGATGCTGCAGCGTGTCATGCCCGATCTGATGGGCATGAAGAACATCATGGTGATCAACGATGAGGCCCACCATTGCTATCGTGAAAAACCTGAGCGTGATGCCGAAGGCGATCTAAAGGGGGATGAGAGGAAAGAGGCGGAAAAGAATAGTGAGGCTGCCCGACTCTGGATATCCGGCATTGAAACAGTTAACCGTAAACTCGGTGTAACCCGTGTTATTGATCTGTCCGCCACGCCCTTCTTTCTCAGTGGTTCCGGCTATGCGGAGGGCACCTTGTTCCCCTGGACGATGTGTGATTTTTCACTTATGGACGCCATCGAATGTGGCATTGTCAAGCTGCCACGTGTGCCGGTAGCGGAAAATATTCCCGGCAACGAAATGCCAATGTTTCGTAATCTCTGGGAGCATATACGCAAGGATATGCCAAAAAAGGGTCGGGGCAAGGCGAAAACACTCGACCCGCTCAGTCTGCCAGTAAGACTGCAAACCGCTCTTGAGGCACTCTATGGCCACTACCAAAAGACCTATCAGTTATGGGAAGACGCCGGGGTTCGTGTGCCGCCTTGTTTTATTATCGTCTGCAATAACACATCCACTTCCAAGCTGGTGTACGATTTCATCTCGGGCTTTTATCGGCAGAACGATGACGGATCAGAGACCCTGGAGAACGGGCGCCTGCCGCTATTCCGAAACTACGACGAACACGGCAACCCGATTGCCCGGCCACGCACCCTGCTGATTGACAGCGAGCAGCTTGAATCCGGCGATGCGCTGGACAAGAATTTTCACGAGATGGCTGCCGACGAGATCGACCGCTTCCGCCGCGAAATTATCGAACGGACCGGCGACCGCCGTCAGGCCGAGAACATCACTGAACAAGACCTGCTGCGGGAAGTCATGAACACCGTCGGCAAACTGGGTCGATTGGGTGACTCTATTCGCTGCGTCGTCTCGGTTTCCATGCTCACGGAAGGCTGGGACGCCAATACCGTCACCCATGTGCTGGGTGTGCGGGCTTTTGGGACACAGCTTCTCTGCGAACAGGTGATTGGCCGTGCCTTGCGCCGCCAGTCCTATGATCTTAATGAAGAAGGGCTATTCAACGTTGAATATGCCGACATACTGGGGATACCCTTTGATTTCACGGCCAAGCCGGTGGTTGCGCCTCCGCAGCCACCCCGTGAGACTATCCAGGTCAAGGCCATTCGTCCTGATCGCGATGCCCTCGAAATACGCTTCCCACGGGTGGCAGGCTACCGGGTCGAACTGCCGGAAGAGCGTTTGACCGCCGAGTTTAATGATGACTCCGTGCTGGAGCTGACCCCGGATCTGGTCGGTCCCTCAATCACGAGGAATGCCGGCATTATCGGTGAGGATGTGGATCTGAGTCTGGAGCATCTGGAAGACATGCGACGCTCAACGCTACTGTTTCACGTAACCAAGCGTTTGCTCTACACAAAGTGGCGCGATCCGGGCGAAGAACCCAAGTTGCACCTCTTTGGACAATTGAAACGCATCACCAGACAGTGGCTCGATAACTGTCTGGTCTGTAAGGGCGGCACCTATCCCGCACAATTGATGTACCAGGAACTTGCCGACATGGCCTGCGAACGCATTACCGCCGGCATCACCCGTGCTTTGGTGGGTGAGCGACCCATCAAGGCCATGCTCGATCCGTATAACCCCATCGGTTCCACTGCCCATGTCAACTTCAATACCTCGAAGACCGACCGTTGGGAGACCGACGCCAGGCGCTGCCATATCAACTGGGCAATCCTTGATAGCGACTGGGAAGGTGAATTTTGCCGTGTGGTTGAGTCACATCCGCAGGTGAAAGCTTACGTCAAGAATCACAACCTAGGACTGGAAGTGCCGTATCGCTACGGCTCCGAGACACGAAAGTACATTCCCGATTTCATTGTAAATATTGATGATGGTCACGGTGACGATGACCTGCTGCACCTGATCGTCGAGATCAAAGGCTACCGGCGGGAGGATGCGAAAGAGAAGAAGGCCACGATGGAAGTCTACTGGGTACCCGGTGTGAACAACTACGGTAAGTCAGGCCGCTGGGCCTTCGCCGAATTCACCGATGTTTACGAAATGCAAACCGACTTCGAAGAAAAGGTAGAAGCAGAGTTCAATAAAATGATCGAGACCGTTACAGGAAGTAAATCATGAAATCTGATCTTATCCATGAGCTAACGGGCACTTTTGAAGCTCACGCACAACAAACTGAAAATGGTATTGAATTTTGGCTTGCCCGTGATCTTCAGCACCTGCTGGGGTATACGGAATGGCGAAATTTTACCGCCATCATCAGCAAAGCGAAAACTGCCTGTGAAGTGTCGGATCAAAGCATCATTGACCATTTTGTTGACGTCAACAAAATGGTCGACCTGGGTTCAGGCAGCCAGCGTGAAGTGGATGACATCATGCTCACCCGCTATGCCTGTTACCTGATCGCCCAGAATGGTGATCCCAGAAAGTTTGAAATTGCTTTTGCACAGACCTATTTTGCAATTCAGACCCGACGTGCAGAGCTCATTGAACAACGCTTGCTAGAGACAGAGCGGGCATCTGCACGTAAGAAACTGACCCAAACAGAAAAAGAACTCTCACAGGTGATCTACGAGCAGACCGGCGGCAACAAAAACTTCGGCATCATCCGCAGCAAAGGTGACCAGGCCCTCTTTGGCAAGACCACAAAGGCTATGAAGTCCAGATGGAAGGTGCCCGACAACCGGCCATTGGCCGATTTTGCGCCGACTATCATCCTCAAGGCCAAGGACTTTGCTGCAGAAATCACCATCTTCAATGCCAAAGAGCGTCAGTTGTCGAGTGAATCCGCGATCTCCCGTGAGCACGTAACCAATAACCAGGCCGTTCGTAATACACTGCTAGAACGTGGCATAAGACCAGAAAAACTGCCCGCCTCTGAAGACATCAAAAAGGTCGAACGCCGCCTGACTTCGGAACAGAAAAAATCTCTTCAAAATCCGAATGGCCTGGATTCCTGAAATATAAATGAACCGCGAATGAACACGAATAGACACGAATATTTAAAGCGTTTTTTTATTAGTGTTCATTCGTGTCCATTAGTGGTTCAAGAGAAATAGTAATGGCAAAAAAACCCAAACATAAAGAAACGGATTGAAACCCTTACCCACGACGAGGCGTCGCGCAAGAACATCCCGACCGCCGAATACCAATCAGTGATGCAGAAGGATGAACAAAGCCCAATTCGTGTGGCCTACGAGCGCCGTAACCGCGATCTTGACCCTCAACTTGTTTGGCGCGGCAAGGATGAACAGGACTGGTCCGATCTGGTGGTGCATGCCCCACCGCTTTACATTCAGGAGAAGGTCCACCCCAAAGTATTGATTGATGATCTGCTGCGCCGCACCGAGGTCGATGAAAAAGCAGCCGAAGAACAGATTGACCTTTTTGCCGATTTCAACGGCGTGCCGGATGAAGGCGCCAGGACCGAGTTTTACCTGCACGATGCCAACTGGACCAATCGCATGATTCTCGGCGACAGTCTGCAAGTGATGGCATCGCTGGCAGAACGAGAGGGGTTGCGCGGCAAGGTGCAGTGCATTTATCTCGATCCGCCCTATGGCATCAAATTCAATTCCAACTTCCAGTGGTCTACCACCAGCCGTGATGTCAAGGATGGCAAGGTCGACCACATCACACGTGAGCCGGAGCAGGTCAAGGCGTTTCGGGATACCTGGCGGGATGGGATTCATTCTTATCTAACGTATCTGCGTGATCGACTGACGGTTTGCCGGGATTTGTTGACTGATTCCGGGTCGATCTTTGTGCAGATTGGGGATGAGAACGTTCACAGAGTGCGGGCATTAATGGATGAGGTGTTTGGGGATGAAAATTTTGTCAGTGAGATAATTTATCGGACAACTACTGGAAAGGCCTCTGCAGCCCTTGATAGTACACGTGATTTCGTACTGTGGTATGCAAAATCAATAGGAAATTCAAAATTTAGAAAATTATTATTTGAGCGTAGTGCCGAACAAGATAGAAATTATCGATTTGATTTCGACAAGGCAGGCATCTTTCGAACAGCAACAGGTAGTGTGCACAGAATTTCCCGAATGAATCCGATTACCTCTCAATCAGGAGGTACGACCACTACATTCGAGTATAAATTTTCGGGCCGTGGTTTCCGGCCTGGCAAGGGTGGTTGGAAAACGAATCTAACTGGAATGGAACGGCTCAAGAAAGCCCAACGTTTGACATTCTCTGGGAAGACGCTGGGGTTTGTAAGGCCATTCAAAGATTTTGGTTTCCAGTCTTATGCAGACATTTGGGATGATACTAGACAGTCAGGTTTCGGGGACTCGAAACTATATGTTGTGCAAACAACAACGAGAGTTATTGAACGTTGCATCCACATGACCACGGATCCAGGCGACCTCGTTTTAGACCCAACTTGTGGTTCTGGGACAACTGCTTATGCCGCTGAACAATGGGGACGTCGCTGGATAACAATTGATACCTCTCGCGTTGCTCTGGCTCTGGCCCGCGCTCGTATCATGGGTGCCCGCTATCCTTACTATCTGCTGGCCGACAGTCGAGAAGGGCAGATGAAGGAAGCTGAAGTTATGCGCACTGTTCCTTCAGAATCCCGAACTCACGGCAATATCCGTCAGGGATTCGTCTATGAACGTGTTCCCCATATCACACTTAGATCCATCGCCAACAACGCCGAGATCGATGTGATCTGGGAGCAGTTTCAGGAAAAGCTGGAGCCGCTACGCGAACAACTGAACCAGGCATTGGGTGAGGTATGGGAGGAATGGGAAATCCCACGCGAACTCCCAGGCAATATTCGTGTTGATTCGCGTTCATTAGTGGTTCAACTTCATAGTCAGTGGTGGGAACAGCGCATTGCCCGTCAAAAGGAGATCGATGCCTCTATCGCCGCCAAGGCTGAGTTCGAATACCTCTACGACAGGCCCTACGAGGACAAAAAGACAGTTCGTGTTGCCGGGCCGTTCACGGTGGAGAGCCTCTCACCACACCGCGTGCTGGACGTCGATGAGAATGACGAACTGATCGCTTCGGGCGTCCTGCCCTCACGCGACATAAGTTCATCCCTGGACAAAATCGACGGTGTCGCAGAATCTCAAGAGGGTTATGGTGAGGAGCGAGGTTTCGTCCAGATGATCCTGGAAAACCTGAAGACCGCCGGAGTGCAACAGGCACACAAAGAAGACAAGATTGATTTTACTTCACTCACTCCCTGGCCAGGTGATCTTATTTGTGCCGAGGGGCGCTATTTTGAAGGCAGCGAAGAATCAGGTACAGAGAAACGTGCTGGTGTGTTTATTGGTTCCGAATTCGGCACGGTATCCAGGCCCGATTTGGTGGCCGCCGCCCGCGAAGCAGGCGATGCCGACTTCGATGTGCTCATCACCTGCGCTTTCAATTACGATGCCCACTCAACAGAGTTCAACAAACTCGGCCGTATCCCGGTTCTAAAGGCAAGAATGAACGCCGACCTGCACATGGCCGATGACCTCAAGAACACTGGCAAGGGCAACCTGTTCGTTATCTTCGGTGAGCCCGACATCGACATCATCGATATAGAAGACGATCAGGTTAAAGTCAAAATCAATGGCGTGGATGTCTTTCACCCCAGCACCGGCGAAGTCCGCAGCGATAATGCCGATGGCATCGCCTGCTGGTTCATCGACACCGACTACAATGAAGAAAGCTTCTTCGTCCGCCACGCCTATTTCCTCGGCGCGAACGATCCTTACAAGTCACTCAAAACCACACTCAAAGCCGAGATCAATGAAGATGCCTGGGCTACACTCAACAGCGATACATCCAGACCCTTTAATAAGCCAAAGTCAGGTAGAATCGCAGTCAAGGTCATCAACCACTTAGGGGATGAAGTGATGAAGGTATTCAGGGTATGATTATGACTGGAGGTAATGATCATGGCCATTGCTGATCAATTGAAAGCATTACTAAAATCGCACGTCGAGGGTGACGATGAACGGTTCTATTCTGTTGCAATGCAGCTCGCGGCCCATGAAGCAAAAATCGGTCATGGCAAACTGGCGGAAGAATTGCGAGATTTAATAGATCAGGCGAAGGCGCGTCGTGGATTGCCACCGAAAGGTGAAAAAAATACAGTACCTATAAACCGACCACGGGGTGAACTAGCGGGCTTGCTGGCTGTTTCTTATCCCAAAGACCGTCTTGGAGAAATGGTGCTGGATAATGTGCTGGCAAATCAGCTAAAGCGAGTTATTCTGGAACAACGGCAGGCCTCAACGATTCTTGCGCACGGATTGTCTCCCAGACGAAAGCTGCTACTGATGGGACCACCGGGTACCGGTAAAACAATGACGGGTTCGGTGCTTGCAGGAGAGCTTGGGTTGCCCTTGTTTCAGGTACGGCTTGATGGGCTGATTACCAAATATATGGGGGAAACCGCAGCCAAGCTGCGACAGGTATTCGATGCGACAGATCGCACAAGAGGTGTTTATTTTTTTGATGAGTTTGATGCCATTGGATCACGGCGAGGGCTGACGAATGATGTTGGTGAGGTGCGACGCATTCTGAACAGTTTTTTACAGATGATTGAACAGGATGATTCACACAGCCTGATTATTGCAGCAACTAATCATCCAGAGATTCTTGATCATGCATTGTTACGCCGGTTTGACGATATCCTGCATTATCAATTACCAGATGAAACACACATTGCTTCAGTATTGAAGTCACGTCTAAGCCATATAGCCACAAAAGGTGTTTCATGGAAACGCTTTGCAAAGAAGGCTGAGGGGCTTAGTTATGCCGAGGTGGTTCGAGCCTGTGATGAGACCCTGAAAGATGCGTTGATGGAGCGACGAGACACCATTTCAGAGTCCGATATTCGTCAGGCGATTCAGGATCGATGTCAGATGGCTGCACGGTTCAGAAAGACCTCACGATAAACACGGAATGACACTTTAATGGCTGAAGATGGGAATCAACACAAGCCGCATTTTATCCTTGAAAACACAGTAACCGCTGAGTCATTTCGGCCTCGGAGTGGCAGGGATTCGGCGGAAATCCCTTTACGTAATCGCCAGCAGCATGGTGGAAGACTGTTACAACAACTCGAAGCACTCAAACCTGATGTTGAACAAGCACGTTCCCAGCAGGAATTTGCAGGATTAGAAGAAGGGTTCGGGTTGCAAGTGGAGTTTGAGAGTTTTCCTGATATTGAATTGGCGTTTGAATCCTTGGCACGAGAACGTTCTGGCATCGAATTGTTGAATGTGCGACATGAAAACGAGCGAATGCTGGCTACAATCTTTGTTCCCGATGGAAAACTGCATATCCTGGAAAACTTGGTTACAGCTTATCTCGATGAAAACAAGGACAACAACAAGGGGCAGCCGAAAAACCAAAAGCTTCTTGATGCTATACGTAATATTCGGGTTGCCAGTTTGAAGGCACTGTGGACGGATGATTCCAGTGTTTATCCGCAATCTGATGATGAGGCATTCTGGTGGGAGGTCTGGCTGCCGGTGCGCGACAATCGTGTTGCAGTAGTTGAAAGTTTTAAAAAACTGGCTACAGGGCTTGATTTTCGGATTGCACAAGGCCATGTGGAGTTTCCCGAGCGAACTGTACTGTTGGTTTACGGTTCGTTAGAGCAAATGCAGCGGTCGCTATTGACACTGAACAGTATTGCCGAGTTGCGCCGAGCCAAGGAAACGGCTGATTTCTTCGATTCCCTGCCGCCAGAAGAGCAGCCGGAATGGGTGGATGAACTCATGCAGCGTATAACTGTACCCGATGAAGATGATGATGTTCCCTATGTTTGCGTGCTAGATACAGGCATCAACAACGGTCACCCTTTAATTACACCTGCTCTTTCAGACAGGGACTTGCACACTATTGAGCCAGCCTGGGGGGTGAATGATAACGTAGGGCATGGTACTGAAATGGCCGGTTTGGCATTGTTGGGTAATCTTACGAATGTATTGGATTCCAGTAGTTCGATTTCTGTTACGCACCGACTGGAGTCGGTCAAGCTATTACCCAGGGATGGCGCAAATAGTGGTGACCCTGAACATCATGGCTATCTGACAATTCAAGCTGTCAATTGGCCTGCAATTACGGCACCGAATCGTCAGCGTGTTTTTAGTATGGCCATCACCGCCAAAGACAACCGGGATCGAGGTCGGCCATCGGCGTGGTCAGCTACGATTGACAGACTGGCAGTAGATTATGAAAATCAGGGGGAAACACCGCGATTATTCATATTGCCTGCAGGAAATGTAAATGATTCCAACGCATGGGCTGAATACCCTGACAGTAATAGCAGTGATGGTATACATGACCCTGGTCAGGCATGGAATGCCCTGACCATTGGCGCAAGCACCGAACTGGTACATATTACAGAATCAGATACGGAAGATTACCAGCCCATTGCCCCAGAAGGTGGGTTGAGCCCGTTCAGTACTACATCTCAAACCTGGGGAGCACATTGGCCGCTCAAACCTGACGTTGTTTTTGAAGGAGGAAATGCAGCGAAGGATGCAATAAGTGCGTCATGGATGCCGAGTTTGAGTCTATTGACGACAAATTCTGATTTTAATCGACGTTTATTTACAACCACGAATGCGACCAGTGCGGCTTCTGCTCTGGCTGCGCGAATGGCAGCACGACTCATGGCGGAGTATCCAGATCTACGTGTTGAAACTATCCGAGGCTTGATTGTTCACTCCGCCGAGTGGACGCCGGTAATGCGGGAATTGTTTCTTGAATCACCTTCAAACCCGACTAAGGCGCAAGTGGCCCACTTAGTGCGCCATTGCGGATTTGGTCAGCCCAATGTTGAGCGTGCTTTATGGAGTGTTGAAAATTCACTGACGCTGATATGCGAGGAGAGCCTGCAGCCATTCAAGAGAGAAGGTAGTGGTCAAGCTACACTGCGTGATATGAATTTACATCGCCTTCCATGGCCCCTGGATGAGTTGGAGGCATTGGGTGAAACCGAAGTTGAGATGCGGGTAACACTTTCCTATTTCATTGAACCAAATCCTTCTGCTCGGGGCGTCAATTCACGGTATCGTTATGAATCACATGGTCTGCGATTTGATGTCAAGCGGTCATTTGAATCAGAAGGTGAATTTCGTATTCGTATCAATCAGGCGGCTAGAGATGAAGATGAACAAACACAGACCACCACAGGGAATGATCCCAACTGGCTGATAGGTACACGAAACCGACACAGAGGCTCGTTGCATTCGGATATCTGGAGAGGTCGCGCTGCAGATCTGGCAAGCCGGGGAATTTTAGCGGTTTACCCCGTAACGGGGTGGTGGAAAACCCGTCCACGACTAGAGCGATATAATCAGGTTGCCCAGTATTCATTGCTTGTTTCTATTCACGCGCCTGAGGTGGAGTTAATGCTTTATTCTGCGATTGCTAGCCAAATAGAAACGCCCGTTGAGATTGATATTTAATGGAATTTAGAAGCGCGGTACCTTCACCGATAGCCTTGCCAGGCTGACTGGTGACGAGCAGAAGTCTGTAAAGACCACCGCGTTCGATCTACAGCTCAATCCAGCTAATCCGGGAATGCAGTTTCACAAGCTCGATAGAGCCAAGGATCCCAATTTCTGGTCAATCCGCGTCAGTCGGGATATTCGGATTATCATACACAAGGCCGACTCAGGCCTGTTGCTTTGTTACGTCGGCCATCACGACAAAGCCTATCACTGGGCAGAACGCCGCAAACTGGAAATCCATCCGAAGACCGGGGTAGCACAGTTTGTGGAAGTGCGGGAGATGGTCAGGGAAATCACCGTTCCGAAGTACGTTGTCCCGGTTGACGTTCAAGTTGATCAGCCAGCAGCACCAAAACCGCTGCTGTTCGCGGACATATCCGATGACGACCTAATGAGCTATGGAGTGCCGGCCGAGTGGTTGGATGATGTGCGTGGGGCCAACGAAGACAGCGTGTTGGAGTTGGCCGATCATCTGCCTGGTGAGGCGGCGGAAGCACTCCTGGAATTGGCAACGGGGGGTACTCCACAGATTGCTCAACCCGCAACTGTAAGCGCTGATCCATTCGAGCATCCCGATGCACAGCGTCGCTTCCGGGTGATGACGAATGTCGAGGAACTTGAACGCGCCCTGGATTACCCCTGGGAGAAATGGACTATTTTTCTCCATCCGGCGCAACGTCAGTGGGTGGAAAAAGACTATAACGGTCCGGCACGGGTTTCGGGTTCGGCGGGCACGGGTAAAACAATCGTCGCCTTGCACCGGGCCGTTTTTCTTGCGCGCAATCACCCCGATGCGCGAGTTTTGCTCACCACCTTTTCTGAAACTTTGGCCAATTCACTGCGAACCAGGCTGATGCGACTGATCAGTAACGAACCGCGTATTGGTGAGCGACTGGAAGTCCATGCCATTAATGCTATAGGTCGGCGGCTCTATGAGTCGCATTTTAGTTCTCTGAACATCGCATCCAGTGAGATAATTCAGCAACTGCTGGCAGAAGTGTCCGGAGAAGTAGAAGGTCATAAGTTCAGCCAGCGATTTTTAGAGACCGAATGGGAAGAGGTTGTGGATGCCTGGCAGTTGGACACATGGGAGGCATATCGAGATGTCCGGCGGCTAGGCCGCAAAACGCGCCTCCCAGAGAAACAGCGTGCGGTGCTTTGGTCGATCTTTGATCATGTCCGCGCACAGTTAGTAGACCGAGGCTTAATTACTTACCCCGGTTTATTTAGCCAGATCTCTGCTCAGATCGCGGAGCGGAAACACCCGCCTTTCGATTTTACCGTCGTTGATGAAGCGCAAGATATCAGCGTTCCTCAATTGCGATTTCTCGCAGCTCTTGGAGACCGCCGTCCAAACAGCCTATTCTTTGCTGGCGATCTAGGCCAACGAATCTTCCAACAGCCCTTCTCCTGGAAAGCGCTTGGCGTAGATATTCGCGGTCGTTCCCGCACTCTCCATATCAATTACCGAACCTCACACCAGATCAGGATGCAGGCTGACAGATTGCTGGGGCCAGAAGTTTCTGATGTGGATGGTAATACCGAAGATCGACGTGGCACCGTTTCGGTATTCAACGGACCGACTCCCGCCATTCGGATTCTGGACAGTGTTGAAGAAGAATGTAAAGCGGTCAGTAAATGGCTATCGGATCGAAGCAGTGAAGGGGTGCTACCCCACGAGATTGGAGTATTCGTCCGTTCTGATAAGGAACTGAAACGTGCTCGTGATGCAGTCGAGGATGCCGGGCTCCCGTTCAAGGTGCTTGACGAGAACCTTGAGACGACTAGCGGATACGTTTCGATCAGCACCAGCACCTTGCCAAGGGCTTGGAATTTCGCGCCGTGGTGGTGATGGCCTGTGACGATGAAGTCATTCCCCTGCAGGAGCGAATTGAGACAGTGGTTGACGACTCGGATTTGGGGGAGGTCTACAACACAGAACGGCATCTTTTGTATGTCGCTTGTACACGCGCAAGGGATCATCTATTGATTACGAGTGTAGATCCGGCATCGGAGTTTCTGGATGATCTGCGGATGTGAATATGAGGAAGTAGCATTTGTGCAGCCTTGCTGGCGATCTTAATAAAAGGTGACAGATTTATTATTTTTGCTAGCGATGCATAGTGAGCGGTGTTTGTAATGGAAATGATCCAGGTCAGATCAAGTGCCATAGGCGCCGCCGGCTACGATCAGTCAACTCGACAGATGCGTATCACTTTTGAGCAAGGGCATAGTTATGACTTCTGTGGTGTTCCGCTCTGCATATACGATGGCCTGATGAGCGCGTCATCCAGGGGTGCTTCAGAATGACCATATCAGGGATCGGTACCAGTGTTCCTGAGCTATCGTGCTGGTGTCGTAAGCACTGCAAATACAGTGCTTTTGGCGGTTTTTGATGGTCTGTGATAGCCTGGTGTTGTGGTGCCCAGAAGAGGACTTGAATAAGCTACGTAACTAATTGAATATAAATACTATTCAAATGGAATAAAAAGTAGATGTTACTTGTAATGTTACAATAATTAATAGTCATTTTATGGCAATCTGAACCACGGGTTTTAGTCCCTTTATCATCTCATTCCGAGGATGTAGTTAGACGGTGCTTGTGTATAAAATACAGAATTTGCTGTATGAATCCTCTCTCTCCGCCATTGATTTCCAGTAACTATCTGATATTTAGATAGTTACTGGAAATATATATTATTTATCCCACCATTATTCCCACCAATTGTCTTTCGCTACCGGCTTGTTTAAGCGCACTTTACTTTTCGACTGACAGGGTGCCTGTTTGCGCTAAAGCTGACGTTCACTATGGGTGCTGTATATAATCGGCCAGGAACAGACGCTCAGAGCTTACTCCTTAGCTTCTGCCACTGGCGTACTGCGGGCATTGCCGTCAGTGCCAGTATAATCCTTGAAAATCGCGAGTTATACAGATTTCACCTATCCCTGTTAGCTTAGTATCTGTATATTTTACTGTAATGAAGCTTAATGGAAGCGAATTATGTGGTTTGAAAAGCTGACCGGTTTCGTTGAGGAATCGCCGGAGCAAGTTCGCACCAATATTACCGTTGATGGTGTCGAATTGAACTCGCACGTTAACGGCAAGCGACTTATTTGTGGCGAGCTGGAAACACCGTCTTTGGCGGAATTGCGCGAGCGCGTCCGGTCGGGTACCCACAACTCTAGCACTACTTCAGTCCGCGAAGTAGTTGCCAACGTTCAGCATTTGCATGCAGACGAAGTAAATGCCGGTTCCTTGTTTCAAGTGGCTTCCCAATTCAATCTGCTGGAGATGGCGTCTCCAAGAGTAACCCCGGAACGCGGTGTCGGGATTTATGAGGATGACCCTACCCAAGGTCCAGCATGCGCGATCGCCGCTGGTGCAGGAACGATTTACCGCAACTACTTCGCAACTGTTAATGGCCAGATCGGACAATCGTCAACCAATCAGATCGATTGCCTTGCTGATATCGGAGTTGCACTAGGAAACTCCGACGGCCACGTCTGGAAAATGAGAAACGGTTACGCTCTGGCAACAGAAAGTGGTTTGACCGAGATATCAGATCGACTCCGAGCAGCAGGCGAAAGTGAACGCGACAAACTGCGAGGATTGCTGCGAATAGGCATACACTGGGATACCCAGGTGACGCTCAACGATTCGCTGCACAAAGTCTCGCAAGCCTACTGCTCGGCGTTACCAGTTGCGTACTCTGACCATTCCTCGTCTCTCTGGGCAGAGTTTGCCAAGCTGGTTCTTGAAGCATCCTACGAGGGGACGTTTTGTGCCGCGATCCTGAATCTCAGAAGAACTGGAAACAATACTGTGTTTCTTACCCTGCTCGGCGGAGGAGCTTTTGGGAACGAAACGGATTGGATCATTCGCGCAATCGAACGTGCAATCGAGCTGTATAATGACTTTGGCCTGGATGTGGCGATTGTCAGTTATGATTTGTCCAAACCGGAAATTCAGAAACTTGTTAACGGAATTTAATCGGACGTAGCGACATAACAATTGCCTGAACCGACCATTTAGCTTGCAAAAGATAATGCAAGTTATCGTCATGTCTAACAGCCGAGATTTGCCTAGCTAGGGCGGTAGAACGTCGAACTCGGCCGCTGAAATAAATGATATGGAGGTTTGTTTTCTCCAAAGGAGACGCTCAGTAAACTGCGGTGGGAGGCAATCTTCGGCCAAACGCGGTCATTGATATAGCAATAAATGAATGAGAGTATTACGAGAACAAACAGTCACAGATCACAATATTTGCACCAGCAACATATTAAAATATTCGTGCTTGTCAAATAATCAACTGTTAGGTGTCCAATTAGGATCGAGATTTACCCATGGGTAAAGTAAAATTAAACCATTCAAGCTTCATGAAGGGACTCACCGAATCGTATTTGGCTGATCTTGGAAGAATAGTAGCTGCATGGTCGCAAGTGGAAAGCCAGTTTGATATTTTGTATTTGTCATATGTAGTAATGCGTGGAGCATCATCAGGGTCTTTAAGTGACCCTAAAGTAACAAAGCTTATGGGCCTTTCTTTTGGCCGTCGTATTAAGAATATGCGAGTTAGAATTTGTGAATTAAAACTACCAAAAGACTCCGTCGATGCAGTAATCACATTACTTGATCAACTATTAACTCTAAGAAGAGAGCGAGATGTGGTAGCTCATTCAGTTTGGACGCCAGTTATTGATGAAAACCAACAGTTTTCAACTGATAAAGGAGCTGCATTATATAAAAGTTGGAAAAACAAAAAGCCATACAATAATACCGTGGTAGAACAAGATAAATTAAATGGAATATTCGAACGAATTCATTTGTTATTTTGGGGCTTAGTTGAGCTATCTCTGAATGACGAGCTACGAAATGCAAATCGTGGAAACACCTAACAAACGTGTCAAGTTGACGCCGGTCCAACTGGATGTTCTCAAACTGTTCCGCCGCCTCGGCATTCGGTACATGGTCGTCGGGGGGCAGGCGATGCGCGCCCACGGAATTGATCGCCAGACAAATGATCTAGACCTCTGGGTTGCACGTGACCACGCCAACGCTACAGCACTCACTAGATTCCTGCGCCGTGTTCAGAACCTGCCACCACTGGAGCGCCTCCAGCAACCAAACTTCAAGTTCACGGTTGGTGACCCCGCAAGACCGGAAGTAGACATACTCACATCCGTCGCCGGAGACCCAGCATTCAACGACGCCGTCACCAGGTGCCAGCGGCTTATGCTGGACACCCGCCGAGTACCAGTCATTGGCGTCGCCGATCTGATCAATGTAAAGGCAGCTTCGGCAACAAAGATGGAGTCAGAGGCCGTTGATCCTGCCCTAGTAGATGCAGATCGAGCGCAAGCCGCCCGCACCGCAGAGAAGGAACGACGCGACATCGGCCTTCTTCAAACGTTAGAGTGCACTTATGAAAACTCACCATCACACTGAGACATGGCTTTTCTATGGAATTAGCGACCTTTACTTTTCTTTTCACTCTGAAGAGTGGGTGTTCGATTATCATTCGGCTTTCTTTGCAATTATGGCCTTAGAAAAGCATTTAAAAGCGTTTCTTATCTGGCACCGAAAAAAGGAATATGAAGAATTAGGGAAAAAAGAAGCCAATGAAAAAGTTTTGAAAATTGCAAAGAGTTATGGTCATGATTTTCCCGAATTGGCAAAGAAAGCCGACGAATATCTAAGTAATAACGAAATAACGAATTTACTGAACATGAGTTATGATGGTTACAATGGTGGCGAATTGTTAGAAGTTTTAAGAGATGCATATATGGAGACAAGGTACCCCACCTCTCGGAATGTCGCTCAATCTTTTCCTGTCGGGGAGCCCGGAATCTACCACAATCCACTTGCCTCATCTGGACTACACAAATTTATTCAAACATTTTGTGAAACTTTGGCGAAAGAATTGGCCGGAAGTATCGATTTTGAAAAGCTTCTTAGTGAAGTTAAAGATCAGTATAAGCACCTCGAGCCGTTTAATCGGTTCTCAAATATCTATCTGAAAGAGCATTGGCAGTGATGCACTCTAACAAGCTCACACGGTCGGGCAAAGTGCCCGCTACGCCTGCACTTTGCCTCTGATGCGGGCGTTAGCGAATGTCTCAGATGGGTCGACTGGTCTTGTTCTGAAAGAACAAGCGGCAAAAAACGGCCATAAGCGGATATTCAAGTCTAAAGAAATAATGGTAAAATTTTGGCGTCATGAAACAATATTTGTGTCGTCCACATGATCTACTGTTAGGCTTACTTTAACGAGCATTTCGATGGCCACAAAGAATATACCAGCACCTGGATATACTACGACCAAAGGACTATTACCATCCATAAAGAGGATGTTTGATGGAGTTGGTGCACAGGATGCATGCATCCAATTGCAAGAACTTTCAATTCAGTATCTATGCAACTCTGCAGAAGCTACACGAGCACCGATTGGGGATTTTCTTAAGCTATTGTACCGTTGGAACAATATTCCTCATGGGACATATGATTTTGATGAGTTACTGGAGTTGGCATCAAAGTCGTATTTGACCGCGACCTATGCATTGCTTGAAAAGATGTTGCGCGCAATTATTTCAGAATACAAAAACAATAATCCGAGTGTAGTGAAGGGGTGGAAAAAGCAAAACTCACAAGGTGAGAATTTCTCTCCCCTGCAAGAGTTGGCCGAGAACCTTCCGTCGAAACAAAGTGCTACTCTCAAAAACGCACCGGAATATAGGTTACTTGAGTATTACAGATTGGTACGTATTGCGAACTCTCACCACAAGGGCGAAACACTTAGAAATGCAGGAAAGGCACATTCCGCAATAACAGCCGCTGACATTGCGCACTTCCAAACATATGATCCGGCCGTGATGGCCCCAAACGCTCCTGAAGGGATTTGTTTCGAAGACTTCTTGTTATTTACCCGCGCTATTAAGTATTACAGCAAGTTACTCAATGAGGCTTGTGCATGAATGCTCTGTCAAGCCTAACAATTCATTACACCAAACCTGCGCAAAAATCCGCGTATGCCGGTGAATTTAAACCTTAGGCTTCACAACCAATGGCTCACCGCACTAAATCCCAGAAGATCGGTTCACGTGGTCACAAGTGGTTGCTCGCGCACGTTGAGAAACACCCACAATGGCTTACGCGCGATCTCAGTGAAGATTTTGGCGTAGACATGGAGTTCGAGTTGGCAGGTCCGGACCTTCTTGGCGAAATTATAAAAGTACAGATCAAGTCCACGACGAACGCAGAGCACAAGGATGGAAACATCAAATTCCATATAGATCGGAAATATGTTGAATATGCCGCTTCTTGCCGTTATCCAGTCGTCTTTGTCCTAGTCGACATCGAAACAGAAAGCGCGTGGTACCTATGGCTTCAAGAGTGGCTCCTATTACGCCGTATCTACGATAGTCCTTTGCGAGAGAAGCAAGACTCTTGGGTGGAATGGGTTGCAGAGAGGAAATCTATTCAAAATGGCCTTGATGGAGAACTTAAATCAATTGCGAAATGGGAGGGCCAGACACAGCTTGTTCTGAGCTTGCTGGATGCATTGCACTCCGCGGTCGCAGTTCAGAACCAAGAAGTCGTTGAGGCTCTTACTACAGTTATCGAGAAATCGTCTGCCCAACTCGGAGATGCACCGCTAAATGTGCTGATCGATAAGGCTATCGCTTTGGGCAATCGAATGCGTGGCACCCAAGAAGGCAATGCCATTGCTGATCAATTGTTTTCAATTGTTCGAAAATTTGGCGGCCGCATCTCAATAGATACGGTAGCTGCCTTAGTGATCCGCGGTGATTCGTATTCTCGGGCTGGGTTTTCTGCGCTAGCAATTCTCTATGATGAATTCCCAGGCCATATCAAGTCACTTAGGTTGCCAGAGTTTTTTTTAAGTCAAGAGCCGCGAGTAGCCTACTATTGTGCGTTCCGCGAGAATTTTCCTGACGAGAATTCGTCAAACGTTTTTGCCGATCCGTCAGGTTTCACATACGCCGGTCTAAAGTATGTTCAGCCAGAGACGCATTGGGACAAGTACGCGAATAGAGGCCCTTCTGCGCTCCTCGACTACTTGGTGTTACAAAATGAAGCCTAAACCTACAATGCACCGGGCCTGCACAAAAAGCCGCGCACGCCGGGAACTTTTGACGTTAACGGCGGCTTTGGGCACTCTCCGGCCTATCACTACTGATTATCGAACGTCAGCTATGACCTGCACTTGCAACATGTAACAGCTTGTATTCGATCCATATCAGCGCTCACGGATAGCCAGTATCGATCTAATCTGGCATAGTTACATCAAACCAAGGAGAGGTGATGCATGGAAGATAATTCACAGAAACGCTCAGACTACCTACTACTCATCCAGGCCAGACTCTACGGTTGGTCTGGCACTAATGCGGATAGAGCCAAGAGATTAGAAATCTCAGAGCAAACTATTTCAAATCTCATGAAGGGTAACGCTGGCGAATTCAGCCTGAACCAATTGAAAGCCATTGCCAGGAAGTCAGGGGTAACAGCCAGAATATAAAGCCATGAATAAATACTTTGCAGCCTCGATTATCATTAGCGGAATGTTCCTGCCAATCAAGGCAGACATATTATCGGTACATTGCCCTCTGGGATGCCCAAGCAATCCAGCCGGGAATGATCTGATTTTTGGGCATGTTTACGCATTATCCAATAACCCAGAAACCAAGTTTGCCGATTGGGTAGCTTATGAAGTGAGCGTATTAAACTTTGGAGTATCCCCCGGTAGATCATGGAAGTCAGATCCATTACTAGAAGACAGCGAAACCTTAGAGAAATCAGACTATGGCAATGTAAGCAGCATTGATGCTGATCGAGGGCACCAGGCACCATTGGCTTCCTTTGCTGGCTCTCATTATTGGCATGAGTTAAATTATCTCAGCAACATTACTCCTCAGCATAAGAACTTGAATCAAGGCCCATGGAAGAACTTAGAAGACGCTGTGCGATCTGCTGTTGAGTTTCGTAAATCACTATTTGTAGTTACCGGCACTATCTACGATAACAATACACTCAAACTCCCGAACGCAAATGAAGACCACGAGATACCTACCGGGTATTTCAAGATCATCTATAACCTGGAAGGTGAGGCAGCTTCTTTTCTAATGGAGCAATCGACTCCAAGAAATACTAACTTTTGTTCTAAGCAGCAAGCTATTTCTGCTATTAAGGCGAAGGTGGGTTTTGAATTACCGACGCTTTCAAATAGTATGAGTTTAGCTGCTAATCTGGGGTGCTAGCAACTCACTAGGAATCCGTGCGGAGTTATCCGGAGCCGTGTGCTCTCTGGCTATAGCAGAAGCGAGAAGCGAGAATAATGAGTGAAGACAATTGGATTGTAGTTGCTGTATCTGTTGCAGCTTTAGTCGGGATATATTTAATTACTCGCCGTTTGAGGTGGCCCCGTTTGTTTGGACAGCTAAACCCAGTTCTATAAGTTGCCACCTCAACTGGTCGATGCAACACATACGTTAAATCTCTCTGCTGGAGTC
>JASJXV010000046.1 GCA_030123805.1 Gammaproteobacteria bacterium | reverse complement strand
AACTCCCCCAAAATCTAATTTCATATTCAATCTCCATTATTTGAGTGGTGTGTGAGACGACTTATAATCTGAATTGGTAAGTGCAATCCCTGAAACACCTGATGCTGCCGGGTGTTTCGAATACAGATTGCTATCGTTTACCAAAGGAATTAATTTGGCGTACTCTAGAAGACACCCTTCTATTTCAGGGGATCGATCGCTGGCATTCTGGGATGTCATGCGATTTGAGGGGTGGGATTTATTCGAATAGTCGTAATGATTTGAGTAAAAAAATGGTGTCTGTCACCACTGTCCAGAGAACCAGGTGCTTTGGCTGCATCCGATCTTGAAACAGTGTTCATGTTCACCCTGTAATAACTCCTGTACTACAAACAAATCAGTTCAGCAGAACCAATTTGCAGCTGTAACACGGTTAGAGCGACACAATACGAAAATCATTCGTGCAGAGAAAAAACCGCTGGAAAGCTGCCGACAGATGCCGTTATGGATGATAAGACGTTACCAGGAAGCGATACTGAATTAAGTCAGGGTGCTAATTGACAAGAGTACCGTTGAGGTGCTGAATAACAAAGCTGAATTGATTATCGATAAACATGTGGGTACAGGGCTGGGAAGAGGTGCGACATCTACGAGACAAGCAGCAATTTCCTGATATTTGGACTTACATCCCACCGGAAAAGAATTTTGCTATGTATGGGAAGCCCCAGAGCATCAGAATAGGACTGACAAGAACAAGCATTGCCACAGCGGCCATTACGATCTTCGTCAGTACACTGTAAATGCTTTCCAGAATCTCTTTGGCTTCTGCGTGGTAGCGGATATTTTCCAGCGACCACTCCAGGTAATGAGCCATTTCTTCCAGTGAATCCAGGTCTTCGTCGCTGAACTTCTCGTCCGCTTTTTTGTTCAGCAACTGAATCGCGCCAGTGATTTCCTTTCCGTCAAGAGACTTAATAGGGATGCACATAATGTTTTTTGCGACAAACCCGGCATCGCTATGTATATTTTTCTGCGCTGCTTCAGCCTCGTTAAGACCATGAATGATAGTGGGATCGCCTGTCGCAATAACATTCGAGACTATGGAGCCATCATCCAGAGAGAGTTCAATTTCTTCTTCCTCTACTCCCGTCCCAGCCTTGAGCCATACAGATTCCTGCATTGGATCCTGGATGAAAATACTACATCGTTCTGCATCGATCAGTTGTGGCATGATCTTAACGTGGAAATTTAGCAAGGAGTGATTTCCCGTTGCTTCCCAATCTGCGTCCAGAATTTGTCTCTTCTCATCGAGAGTCTTGATCTGGCGGGTTATTCTCTTAAACATGAATCTCATCTCCCATAGCATCAGGTGCTGCTAAACGTTTCTCACCTTCCTGGAGCTCTAAAATTCAAATGAAAAAACGGCATAATAGACCGCAAGCAATGTACTTAGAAGGACCAGAATCCCAAGGGTGGCAACGATAATCACATTTACGGCATCAAAAATCATCTTCACCATATCCGTCGGTCGCGTATTGAAAAAGATATTCTCAAGCCTCACTTCCAGATAGTGCGCCACTTCCTCTACGGACTCGCGATCCAGATCGTCGAAGGTTGCACTGCCTCGCTTGTCAAGTAGCTCAACGGCGCCAACTATCTCTTTACCGTTGAGAGATCTTAACGGGATACAAAGAATGTCGCCGATACTTTTCTGACCGTCTCCAGTCTTATGATAAACGTCAACCTGGTGGCGACGACTGATGATCCTGGATATACCTGTTTTGATAACCTCAGTCACTACAGGGTCAGCGTCTTCCAAAAGATCAACTTCTCTTTCTCTTTCTCCCGTCCCTACCTCGAGCCACATCCCTTCCCTGGTGGGAATATGTATAAAGATGTTGCATCGCTCAGCGTCTGCAGCTCTTGGCAAGATCTTCACATAAAACTCGAGTACGGCATTACTTCCTTCGGTATGCCACTCGGCCAGATAGCGCCATCTTTCGTCCAGCGCTTCGATCCGCCTTCTTAATTTCTCGAACATCGATCTTCCCGATTAGATGTTATTTTTTCGAGTGCGATCCAGATCTTGACAATAATTTGTCGTCGATGCAACGAAAAGTGCAAGAATGGTTGCAGATGCACGGCCTACTCAGCCTTACCCAGGCGGTTAATTATGTTCATCGGGATGGGAAGGATAGTAGAGTTACCCTCGTTGGACATTTCAACCAATGCTTGCAGGTACCGCAATTCAAGACTGGCAGGAGATTTAGCCAGCCGATCGCCGGCCTGAGCCAGCGCCTCTGAGGCCTGCAGTTCACCGTCGGCGTGTATTATCTTGGCTCGCCGTTCTCTTTCTGCCTCTGCCTGACGGGCTATCGATCGTTGCAAGTTTTCTGGTAGTAATACATCTTTGACCTCTACAATGCTCACCTGGATTCCCCAGGGCTCGGTGTGCTCATCAATGATTTCACGCAGTCGCTGATTGATCTTATCTCGTTGGGTTAGCAAGTCATCCAGTTCCATCTGGCCGAGAACGCTCCGGAGGGTAGTGAGGGCAATCTGGACAGTAGCCTTGTCAAAATCAGCCACCTTAACAATAACGTCTACAGCATTGATTGGCCGATAGTAAACCACGGCATCTACCTGGACAGTGACGTTGTCCCTGGTGATTACCTCCTGCGGATCAACAACAAGCGTTTCGACTCGCATATCTATTTTGATCATTCGATCAATATAAGGCAGGATGAAATTTATCCCCGGCTTACGTTCGCCGAGTAACTTGCCAAAGCGGAACACCACTCCAACCTGGTACTGCCAGACGATTTTAATGGCTGGTACAATGAATAATAGCGCCACAATGACGCCTCCGATATAGAAATACCACGGTGACGACATAATAATCTCCTTACTGTTTCTAAATAGCTGGTTATCGGTTTTCTCTCAGTGATCGCCTAAACCTTCGCGCCTGTCTTTCGACTGGTTTGGTAATTTCATCTTCCTCCTCCTCGAAGATAGGAATGAACTGACTGATTACGTAATAAGTAATGAAGGGCATAACAAATATTGCGACGCAAACCAGAACCCCTTCTCCAGAGAAAAAGTCCCAATGAAATTTGACAAAACCACGTTCGGATTTCGCCACCATTTGACCGCCTATCACGACGTTGTATCGCATCAACAGGACCTGTAGTGTCAGCAGAAAGCTGCCGATATTGGCCAAATAAAGCAGGCTTTTTTCCTTCACATCAACCAGCGCCGCATAGCCCAACAGGAAGAATGGAATCGTCGAGAGAATTAGAAGCTGGCCAATAACATAGGTCTCGAATAAAGGACCTTTTAAAAGCGGACCTATCAGTGACCAATGGTGGCCCTTCTCATAAGCCGCAAAAATAACTTCAAGAATCTCCAGGACAAAATCCAGAATGAAGACCGCCCACAAGATCGTCGCATATTTCTTAATCATGACGAAATCGTATCGCGCTCCCTGCCGCCATTTAATGAAGGTATACATAATCAGTAAAATGGCCATACCGCTAACAATTGCAGAGAGCAGGAAAATGAGCGGCTGTAGCGGAGTGGCCCACCAGGCGCGCGCCTTCACAGATCCGAATATGAATCCCACATAGCCGTGTAATGCGCAGGCCCAGGGGATTCCAATGCCTGCCAGGAATACCTCTAGTTTATTGTCCAGTTTAGCGGAGTCAGGATTGTAGATAGTCACTCCAAGTGTCAATAGCCACCATAGTCGCTGTTCGAGTCCTTCTGTTGCATTGACTTTTAGGATGAAATAGGGCCGGTATACCAGCCAAAGCTCAATGATCAAAAGTATCATGTAGCTACCGTAAACATAACCGAAGATGCTCATGGCGGAGCTGGCATGGGGGGTAAAGAAAATATTCAAAGCTCTTTGTGGTTGACCTAAATGAGCCAACAAGGGCAGTGCTGCAAACAGACCAAAACAGAAAGCAGCCACCAAAGCAAAGTCTTCAATACATTTGAATTCTTTTATTTTAAATACCTTGTAAAGGGCGGAAACGACAAATGCGCCGGCGATAAGGCCCGTAATATATGGATAGATAACGATGAGCAACGACCACGTAATCTCATGATCATTGGGGAAGATGAAATTGACGGGTGAATGGTTGGGCAGTTCCATCACACTACCTCGTGGGGTAGGCTGATGTAAAAGCAAGTAGGTGATGTAAATACCTCCGGTTTGAGTACCGCCCACTGCCTACCTGCCAGGATTTTAGCTACATCGCTGTCCGGATCCAGCAGGTCACCGAATTTCCTCGCCCCTGTTGGACAAGCTTCGACGCAGACAGGGGACTTTCCATCTTGAACCCTGTGATAACACCAGCTGCATTTGTCCGATTTCCCGATTTCGGTATTATAAAAGCGAGCGCCATATGGGCAAGCCTGTACACAATAAGCACAGCCAATACAATGCGCATGGTCGATGAGCACAAAACCTTCGGGTGATTTAAAAGTTGCCCCCACCGGACAAACCTGTACACAAGGGGGATGCTCGCAATGATTACACATTTTCGGTACGAAAAAGGATATGCTTGTCTTACTCTGAATTTCATCGTTAAGGGGCGGGAAACCTTTCAGTCCACCATCAGGCGAGTCTACGTAAACCTCGCCATCCTCGGTAATAACATATCGCTCCAACCAGGTCCTGAACATATTGTCAGGTACGTGGTTTTCCTGCTTACAGGCGCGAATGCAACCACCCCAACCGATGCATGCGTGGATATCTATCACATAGGCGTACCGGTGTTCGGTACTCATCTGTTTCCAGCCAGTTCCTCTACCGTGAAGCGCTGCAGCACCGGGAGCATAAACCAGTAACATCAATGCAGATCCCGAGAGCGCTTTCTTGACAAATTCTCTCCTGGACTTTGAATCAATGTCGTTGATATCGGTTACATTTACGCCTGGAATCAACTCACGCATTTTTTGATCCTCCATACAATCAAATATCCCTCCCTGATTTGCCGCAGGCTAAAATTCGAACATGGCTTCATCTTCATCTTCTTCTGACAATGCCGGATCGTGTGGCGCGTGGCATTTCACACACAAAGTATTTTTCTTGATGTTCTCGTGTTTAGAGATGTCTCCCGGAAACTGTGGGTAATCCAATGGATTACTGATTTGTGCCTGATGACAGTTCAAACACTGCCAGTCTGATTTGCCCACAGCATCTGCAGTTTTCTCTCCGTCTTGCACATGCAATGTCAATGGACCGTGACATCCCTCACAGTTAAGCAGTTTATGAGCATATTCCGCCATCTCTTCATCTTCATCTGCATGGCATTCTACGCAGGACTCATTGCCGCCATAAACAATCGGTATCGACTTCATCTCTACCAGAGCATCTCCTCGATACCAGACTTCATAGTTCCAACTGGCGGGTGTTTGCGCGATCATGATCATCATGAAAAGAACCAGTCCCGTGATTAGCACAAGACCTAAACGATAAAGATGAGAGTAGGGTGTTGGGTTTGCCATTCAGCCTACACTCTCCATACTAAACGCCTAATTCTTCAAGCCCGTTGTTCGACCAGGACCCGGTTCCCCCATTAATTGCGAGGTGCATGAGACGACGTTGAATTGGTAAGGCATCCATGAAACACCTGATGCCAGGTGACTTAAAGACAGACGCTTGTCGCCTATCGCAGGAACTAAGCGGGTCTGCTCAAGAAAACACTCTTCTATTTCAAGGAATTGATTGCTGGCATTCTGGGATGCCATGCAATTTGAGGTGTGGGTTTTTTCCGAATAGCCGCGATGATGTAGATAAAAGGGATAGCGTCTGTGACTAGTGTGCATAGAACAAATTGCTTTGACTGCATACAATCTTGAAACAGCATTCATGACTACCCCGACAAGACTCCTGTAATACAAACAAATCAGTTGGAAAAAAACTGATTTGTTATTTCATTACGGTTAGAGCAACAGAATTCGAAAATCATTCGTGCGGAGATAAAACAACGGCAAAGCTGTCCACGGGGGTAGCCCAATGCCACTAGTCAATTACGGCAAGGGTTGAAACCCCTTCCAACTGGTTTTTCACTTGTCGTGAAAAACCAGGACAAGCGGGAACTAGCACGCATAGTTCACAAAGGCGGTCCAAAAATGGTTGCCAATCTTAGCTATTTGAACAGGTTAGTCCATCATTCAAGATGTTTTGAAAAATGCATTTTGTACCTGAATGGTTTTCTGACGGTCCGGCGTCCCGGAATGATGGCGTCGACGCTTGAACAAAATTGCGCAAGCCATAGAGATGCATATGCCATTCACAATGTTTGTACAACCGCCACAATGTCCAGAAATTCCGTTCCCTTCATGAAATATGCGGGCTAGATGGGCTTCATCGCCTTGTGGAAACCGAGCATGCCACCGAATACGCTCTTGTGACTAATTGCATCAAAGCCTAGTTCGCCGAATAGCTGTGACAATTCCGGGGCTGAATAAAACATTTTCAATACATTCAAAAAATATTTTCGAGATTTCAGTGCCGTTTCGGTGCTCCCAAAAATACAAGCAGTCGCCGTTAGACTCGCCTTGAGGAATGTGTAATAGGCATGCTGCACCAGCTTGTTGTCTGGTCTTAGCATGTCGCAGTGGTAAAAATATCCTCCCGGTTTCAAGACCCGTTTGATCTCATCAAAGGCGTGCATGATTCTCAGGTGGCGGGAGGCAAATTGCAGGGTAACTATGTCGAAATGGTTGTCCGGGAATGGCAACTCATGGGCGTCGCCCTGCAAGCTGCGAATAGTCACGCCTTCTTTCTTTGCCAATTCTGCACCAACTTTAAGCATCGCAGCACTTCGATCGATGGCATGAATTTCCAGATCGGGTTTCTGTCGTAATAATGCTCTGCTGACGGCATGAGTACCGGTACAGACGTCGAGAACCTTATGTGCGTTCGTCAGATCAAAAGTGGCAATAAATCTGGAATGAAACCAATTCATTAGTCCAAGACTGGCAACAAAGTTAGCCTGGTCATAGTATTCTGCAAGATCAGCGAAAATGTCGTTCAGATCATTGGACCAGACATGTTCAAAGGCTTCCTTTCGGGCAGATTCCCTTCCGGAAAAGAAATAGTCTTGTTGCATTTCAACCATAGCTTTCACGTCCTTCGTTAAATATCGTGGAGCCGTGATCGTACACCACTTGTAACGAATAGGGTATGACCTTAATCAAATGAATTGTGAATGGCGAGTCCATTTGTTAACCGCAGGAGATATCAGCCAAACGTATCGGAGGTTATTGACTTGTACCAGGCTTCTGCATAAATGACTTCCTTGTACCTTACGATATCTGAAACTCTGCTTGAGCTTAGACCACCTGAAGTGTTTTTAATGAGGCCATCTCTGAATTGGTAGACGTTGACATTGGATATTGCATATCTTTTACCAATCAACCCGTAAAAAACAGCCATAAAAATCGGGTCTGGCATATTCGCGCCGGTAATATTGGCGACGATTGCCGCTGCACATGCCTTGGCCTTGTTTTTAGACCAGGTGACAAGGGGGGAATACAACGGATCCTGAGATGGAAAGTACAGCCAGGTTACGTAACCGTTTGATAAGGTCCCTGCGTGATAGCCCCCTCACATAGATTCCTTTTTGTCGCTTGGAAGAGTGTACTTTACCTTGCCGTTGCACCAAATATAGCCCGGTATGACATTTTCACCCCAGGTAATCGTCAAATCCCCATAATATCAAGACTCTAACGACAGTACACAATCTGGTAAAATCTGGCAAGGTCCGCGTTGTAATCTTCATCTGTTCCATTGATCGAAATACGATTGACAATCGTGTCTATTTTAGTCCTCGGGGCCTTTTCCATTCGCCGTGCAGGATGGTTTGAGAGGCTCAAATCTGGCGTTGCCGTGATATACGTCAAAGGTTTAATGTGATGTATGTCAAAGCCTAATGAGTGAGTTTTTGCTATTATTTTATGTGCGAGAAAAGTTGCTGTAAGCGCTTCAAAAGGAACAGAACACCAGAGATAAATAACAGATTAATCCGGGAATTTAAAATAGCATTAACAACACTCTTTTTCGCCATGTTGTTGGTGTTACTTCCCCCGACAGCGGACGACACTGATGCCCTTTATTCGATCACACGCGGCGGGCGTTTGTATGACAATTGGTGCAAGGAATGCCATGCTTGGGATTACAGGGGTGTGGAGGGTGCCTATGGATCTGGCGAACATTATACCGGTATCAAGGGTATCCAGGGCATGAGAGATACCGATCCGGCTGAAGCAACGCCAGCTTTGCTGTTTTTAGAACTGAGGTCTTGATGGACAACTCGCAATATGAAGAGCTCAAATGGTGGGACACAGAAGGTGTTCACCCGAACTGGATTATAGACAATTCAAGCGAACCCATCAGCGGGCAGCAGCGCTGGATGGACACAGTGGTTACAGTGTCGAAAGCATAACCAAAACGTCAGTTTGTTGCTGAAGGTTTACCGGGAACCAGTCGGACTCAGTCTGGTGAAAGCTGAGAGGCTGATATACACCAGTCCGTTGGCTGTGATATAACTTCCCTGGATGTGATAGAACAGATCTGAGTCCTATGGGTTTCCGATTCTTGACTATGTTTGTTTAAATTCCGATTCAGATGTTAAGGGAAAGGGCATTGCAAAAATTAATATATCTGTGGCAGGCATTCTGGCGTCCATCGCAACGTTATTCTGTTGGCTTTTTGATGATTGTTGGTTTTCTGGCCGGAGTCATCTATTGGGGTGGGTTTAACTGGGCAATTGAGCTTAGCAACACAGAAACCTTTTGCATCGCCTGCCACGAAATGCGTGACAACGTATACGAAACCTACACGAAATCTATTCACTACAATAATGCCAGTGGTGTTCGTGCCATCTGCTCGGACTGTCATGTTCCGAAACAATGGCGGTATAAAATGCTGCGTAAGATTGCTGCGAGTAAAGAGATCTACCACAAGCTTATGGGTACACTTGATACCTCGGAAAAATTCGAAGCTAAACGACTTGAATTGGCGCAGCGAGTTTGGAAAGATATGCAAGAAACGGATTCCAGGGAGTGTCGCAATTGCCACCAGATGACCGCGATGGCACTCGCCAACCAATCAAGACGTGCCCGAAATCAGCATGATAGTGCTGTCGTTGGCGTTGCGGATGGGGATACCTGTATAGATTGCCACAAAGGCATTGCCCATAAGGCTGTCCACCTGGACCTTGAGGATGAGGAAGACATACTGGAAGAAGAGGATGATGGTGGGTTCATGATGTGATGGACAAACGGGCAACAGGAACAGCAGCCCCCGGTTGTCATTAACCAGGGTCTGCTTCTGTTAGTACCAGACGTGGTAGTGAAATAGTCAGCAGTTGAACCAGCTATTGACGAGCCGCCACAAAATCTGCCTCACCCTCATCCAGCATCAGTGTATATTCGAATGAAACCTTGTGAAAACGCTTTGCCTTATGGGAATCGTGTAGCGCAAATCCGATGTGATAGACCTTACCCGGCACAATATCCTTGTGATTTGGTTTGCCCGGTTGCAGGGGTCGACTCAGGACTACCGACCAGGTGCCATCTTTGAATTCAGCTTCTGCTGTGGTGATAACATCATCGTTTTCCTGCCTTTCCTTCAGAATATAACCGTCCATGGCAGATGCTGCTGATCCCTGATTCAGCCGTGCCTGCCAATACTCAAGGAAGTATCCATCCGCCAGCAACGCACTTAATTCATCATCCGATTTGTAATTAGTACCACCACCCTTACGGCTAAGTTTGGTACGTGATCGGCCGAGATATTTCTTCAGATCTTGATCGTCACTGGCGCTGGGCATGGTGTTCGCGTCATCATGACAAGTGCCCCAGCAACCGGCTTTCACAGCTGCCTTAACATTGGGCTCTCCCAGCATTATGGTGATCTTGGACTCATAGTCCGGGTCCATTTTTTCACCCGCAGTAGCAGGTGGTGCGGTCCACTCCAGTCTGACGTGCAGATTCGACTCATCCCTGGCAAATTTGACATTGATGGATACCGATCCCACATTGCCTTCGATCGGAGACGGTTCCACTTTCTCGCCAGATGCAATGAGTTCGCCTATGTCAGGCTCCTCCTCTTCGTGACAATCCATGCAATTTTTGTCTTTCTTGAATTTTTTGGCGCCGCTATGGTCTTTTTGTGTGAGTGCCCACTCCCAGGAAGCCTGACCAGGATGGAAAACAGGTACGTCTCTGCCTTCTACAGCACTCCAGTCTATCGCCCACGCTATGTTTGGTATGCAACTAATGCCACCGATAATACCGATCAATCCCAAAACTTTTATTACTGACTTATTTACAATGCCCGGAACTTTTTTCATTTATTACCCCTGATTAAAATTTTTACTGGTCTGATTCAGACTGATTTTCATCTAGTAATCCTGGTTGTCGTTTTGACTTTCCACCTTGATCTGGCCGTTTGTAGCATAGATCGCTACTGATTTCATGTGCTCCAGCGAAATTGCTTCACATCAAGTGTTGTCACAACCGGGATAGGACGTCAGAACAATATCTACGCATGCAAGCAACACTCTGACAATACCTGAAGCAACCAGTCATTTCAGGTGCTATTCGAGTCCAATAGGTCGAATATATCTGTTGATGCATCCACATCTGCACAGGTCACAGTGTTTATCCAGGTTGAATCTCAAATTAAACGAAAAGTATGAAGATTGCTGTGATATAGATCAAACCGGATAAGTTGGCTCTTCATGAACCGTCTTCAAATTGTATGGCAATAGACAGTACGCATCTACTATCAAGTCCAGGTATCAGCCTGTAAAATAGAGGCCTGACAATAGGAGTGGTGTGATCCGCGGAGATACAGTCATGTGATATAGATCAATGACTGCAAACATGCTTTGTTGTAACTTTAATTCATGTTTGAATTGTTGAGCTCGACCCCCGGTGCGCTCTTATGCGGAACTTACAGAATTTGTCGTAAGTGGATTTAGCGACAGAACTGTGTTGACAGAATTCTGTGATTTGGAATGGAACCATGTTGCCAAACTCACGTGTTTAAGGAGGGATCAAGGTCTCTTGCATCAGGTAACGGATTCAGACCTGATCAATCAAAGACATAATCTTCCCTCGTGATATTGATGCTTGGTTAAATGACAACGGCCTTTGGAGTCTGACTGTTATTATGATCATGTCCAGTAAAAACGGTGCATCTGCAAGCCGTTTAGTCTTAAAAAAGAGAACAATAAAGTGGTATCGGTCATCCGTGACTCTGCCTGGTTTGATGTTGATCGCTCTGTTTGCCGTGTCATCAAACGCAGCCGAGAAATCAGTTGCAGCCGAATATTCGGAAGAAAGAACCAAAACCTGTCTGGAATGCCATGATGAAGATGAAGAATATCCGGTCCATTCTATCTTCCGTACCGCCCATGGCGTAGCGGGTGACTCTCGTTCACCTCAGGGGAGCGAAGGTTGCGAATCCTGCCACGGGCCCAGCGCCGGGCACGCTGACAAGCCGAGAAAAAATTCACCTGCTATCAGTTTCGGACCCAAGTGGGTTACCCCCGCTAGCGATAGAACCGAGATGTGCGCATCTTGCCATGCAGGGGAAGCGCGCATCCATTGGGAGGGAAGTGTTCATGACCTGGAAGATCTTAGCTGCACAGATTGCCATCGGTCGCATGTGAATCGAGATCCGGTGACGGTTAAAAGTCTGCAGGCGGGACTCTGTTTCAGTTGTCACAAAACCCAACAGGCAGAACTCAATCTACCCTCGCGACATCCGATTAAAGAGGGTAAGACAATTTGTTCGGACTGCCACAATCCTCACGGTAGCAGCACCGCGGCAGACCTGATTCAACCCAGCCTGATTGAAACCTGCGTCTCCTGCCATAAAGAGAAGCGTGGACCCTTTATATTCGAACACCCGCCTGCCGCAGAAGATTGCAGTGAGTGTCACAGGCCGCATGGTTCTACGCAACCGTCTCTGCTGGTGAGTCGACCGCCATTTTTATGCCAGCAATGCCACATGGCCAATTTTCATCCCAGTCTCCTCCATGATGGCACTGGTCTGGCTGAGGGTAGGCCAAATTTCAATCTGCTTGCCAGGGGTTGTTTGAATTGTCATTCCCAGGTGCATGGAAGCAATCATCCATCTGGTGCGAGATTGATGAGGTAATGGAAATGAAAAAGAAGTTCTATTTTCTAGCGCTGATATTAGGCTTTCTAACCGCGCCTTGTACGTTGGCGGAAGATGATTTTGGCGATGATTGGGGTGATGAGGAAGATATTCGACCCATTACGACTGTCTGGCAGGATTTCATGAGTACGAACTCCTTTGCGCTGATATATGTGTCCGAAGACAGTTTCAAGTATGGTCAATATAACGGCCTGAGTGAGAAGGGTTTCTATTTTTCCGGCGCGCTGGATATGAACGCCATGCCTGCCATGGATGAAGAACAAGCCACCGGCTTCTGGCGACTGAGAGCCGATAACCTTGGCCTGGAAACCGGCAGCTTTGAGTTTATAGGCGGTCGACAGGGTAACTACACCTTCAGCGTCAGTGTTGATAACTACTTGTCCGTGGGCAATGACAGCGGTCGCACTCCCTTTTCAGGGCAGGGCTCAGATATCCTGTTTCTACCGTCTGACTGGACGGCAGCTAATACCACCAATGGCATGTCGCTGGATGGCGCCTTGTTTTCTGTTAGACCGGAGCTTGAGCGCAATCAGTTAATGCTCGAGTTCACCAGGCATTTCTCGGATCAATGGGCGCTCACTGCCAGATATAGCTATGAGCGGAAATCGGGTGAGAAGATTACCGGGGCGGCATTCTATATAGATGCAGCCAACCCCCATGCTGCAATTCTGCCGATGCCAGTGGATTATGAGAATAATCAAATTGACCTTGTTCTCGATTATGTTGCCACGCGTTTGCAGATGCAGCTGAGTTACTTGTTTTCGGATCTGGATAACAGGTACGACACACTGTTCTGGCAAAATCCATATGCCGGTGCATTTATACCGGTTGTTGATTATCCCAATGGTTACGGTGGCTATGATCTGCCTTCGGATACAAAGTTTCAGCAGATCAGATTTAGCGGAAACTATCGATTCGCTTCTAATCTGAAGTTGCGTATTGATGGCTCCGCAGGGCAGTCAGAAATCGAAGATGGGTTGTCGCCCTACACGATTAATCCTTTATTGGTCGTGGAGACGCCGTTACCCATCGATAAAATCGGCGATGAATTGGACACCCGACATCTTTATGTGTCGCTGTTGTACAACATGTCCAGGCGATTCACTCTGAATGTGAAATATCGGTTCGATGCACGAGAAAACAATCTGGCATCCTACCCCTGGCAATATGTCAGGGCCGACAGCATAGATCAGTCACCGGCACTGAAAGCCATTTTTAATCAGCCGCATGAAACCAGCAAAGAAAAATACACGGTCGAAGGAACCTGGCGATTACCCAGGAGCGCAAGATTAACCCTCGGCTACGATTTCGATACCGTGGATCGCACCTTTTCATCTGTTGAAGAGACCGAAGAAGACACCGCAAGAATCGAATTCAAGATGCGATTCTTTGACAAGTTAACTGCTCGAATAGAGTATTCTGAATCAAACCTGAGTGGTTCTGATTATCAGTGGTCTCAGTCATTCTTCAACAGCTTGACGGTTGCACAGATCAATCTGATTCCAGACAATCAACGCTTTAACAATCATCCGCTGTTGCGTCAATATCATCTGGCCAATCGGGAAAGTCAGATTGGCAAATTCCAACTGTTGTATCTGATGAATGATGCATGGAATTTTACGCTGGACTCGAATTTTAGCTCTCGTGACTATGATAAATCCGAACTGGGGTTGACTGAAACCACGCAGTATATGGTTAACCTGAGTGCGAACTATATGCCGTCTGATGCAATAAGCAGCTACTTCTGGGTGAGTCTCGGTGAAAGCGAAACCGAACAGACGGGAAGGGCGTTCAGAGGCGGAATTGAAAAACCGGCCAATGTGGTCGTGCCCCCATTTCCTGACGGCAGTGATCCATCGCGAAACTGGGACCTGGAAGAGGAAGGTGAGACACGCAGCATCGGTGCGGGTATCGACTGGCAGTTGATAGAGAATAAGTTAGCGCTTACCGCTGATTATGTCTATGTCAAGACAACGCTTGAAGATACCTTTGAGGTTTTTGGTGCAAGAGATCTGGCGGGTGAGGATCTGCCGGAGCAGGAGACGACCATGCATCAGTTCACACTTGCTATCAATTATCACTGGCGCCCTGAGTGTTCGTTCAGATTCAGTTACGAATATTACAGGTATGACAGCGAAGACTGGGCTATAGACGGTGTCGGGTTAGATACTATAAGTAAAGTGCTAACTCTGGGAGAGGAATCACCTAACGATATAATCAATGTACTAAGCGTATCGGCCTGGTACAGATTTTGAATCATGATTGGGAATGAGTGAGATGAGTAAAAACATGATTAGGAAATGTTTAACAGGAATCTTCATTGCGACGCTTGTCGCCTGTGGCGGCGGTGGGGGCGGCAGTAGTGCGCCCGATGTTGCACCCGGCCCGCCTGCTCCAAACGATCCCGTGACACCGGCTGATCCTGTAATCCCCGTAACAGGGCTGCCTGATTATGAAACGGCAGAGAGCCTGATTGCGACGATTACAGGAGTGACAATCGGAAGTCCTGCGGTTGTTGATTTCCAGGTGACGGATGGTTTCGGCAACGCTATAAGGGATCTCACCACCGGCAATGTTCGATTTCATATTGCCAAATTGATCCCGGCTGAAAATGGTTCCAGCAGCGCCTGGCAATCATATATCAACAGGGAGAAGGTGCCCGCGGTTAACCCTGAGCATGATCCGGCGATTCAGGCGACATCCGAGCGTGGCGGTGAACTGACAAATAATGGCGATGGCACCTATTCGTATACATTTATTACAGACATCACCGCTGTTACGTCGCCAATGGTGGTCGAATATGAACCTGAGTTGACGCATCGGGTCGGGATGCAATTCGGTGGCGGTCCTGCAGTCAATCCCACCTATGATTTTGTGCCAGCAACTGGCGCAACCTCCAATATAGAAACCAGAGAAGTTGTCGATATAACAAGCTGCAACAATTGCCATGACCAGTTAGCGCTTCATGGTGGAGGGCGCATCGAAGCTAAATTGTGTGTCATGTGCCATAACCCCGGGACTACCGAACCCAACAGTCTGAATACCGTGGACTTCAAAGTGATGATCCACAAGATACACCGTGGTGCGAATCTGCCCAGTGTTGAAGCGGGTGGTGAGTATGTAATTTACGGTTACCGGGACAGTGAACATGACTACTCCCACGTCGAGTTTCCCCAGGACATTCGCAACTGTACCAACTGCCACGCAGGAACGGGTACCGGCACTGAGGACAACAACCTGACATCTCAGGGTGACAACTGGAATGAGGTGCCCACACAGGCAGCGTGTGGATCTTGTCACGATGATCTGGATTTTGATTTGCACATGGGTGGATTGGAAGATGATGAATTCTGCGTGCTGTGTCACTCTGCTAGTGGGTTCAAGGGAAGCGTGGCGGAGTCTCACCGGAATCTTATCCAGGAAGCTATGCCTACATTCAAGGTCAACATACTTTCCGTAACCAATACAGGACCGGGAGAATTTCCAGTAGTTAATTACTCAGTCACAAATCCGCTGAATGGTGACAGTTTCTATGATGTGATAAATGGTCCTGAGTTTGACTCTCCCGCCAGATTTGTTATGGGTGTGGCCTGGGACACTTCCGAGTACAACAATATCGGCAATGGCAGCAACAACGCCAGTTACGCAGACACTAATGCAATCGCAAATTCAACGGCAAATGGCGATGGAACCTTTCAGCTCATTTCAGAAGAAGCGATTCCTGATGGCAGTGCAGCACCTTTTGTTGCGGCTGCGGGGAGTGGTTCGATCATATTTGAAGGCCATCTGAACCAGAATGTGGCGACCGACGGCACTGAGGATTATCAAACAGTACCCTTAACATTCGCCATCAAATCATTCTCGATAGATGAGGCAGATGGTACGGCTAAATCCAGACGACAAATAGTCAGTATTGACAAGTGCAATGCGTGCCATTTCATAAAAATCAATCATGGTAACAACCGTGCCAATGACACCCAGGGTTGTGTTGGCTGCCATAATCCCAAGAACACCGACCGTCGTGTCAGAGAAATCAGGGAGAACAATGGCTCGACTCTTCCCAGTGACGGCAAACGGGAAGAAGCGATTGACTTCAAACGGTTGATACATGCTGTACATGCTTCAGCGTTCCGAGAGAATCCTCTGGAAGTAGTGGGCTTTGGCGGATTTAGCATTCATGTATTCGATACAGAGCAGGTCCAGTTCCCGGGTCATCTGAATAACTGCGAGAACTGCCATGTCAACGACTCATATATGCTGCCATTGGATGCCGCTGTTGCAGCCACCACAATCGATACCGGTGCCGATAGGGCTGATCCGGCGGATGACATTATGATCACGCCCACTGCATCCGTGTGCAGCTCGTGCCACGACGGTGATCTGGCTGCCAGCCATATGGAGCAGAATGGCGGAGACTTCTCTGCCACGGCTGCGAGTATCAGTAGTGGCGCCAGTACCGAGACCTGTGAAATCTGTCACGGTGAAGGCAGAGTGGCTGACCTGGAAGAGGTTCACGGGCTCGATTAGATTACTCAGCTTTGCGTTGGACCTCTGTTCAATGAACCCGGGCGCACGGCAGCCGGACCCCGGGAAGCAATCTGCTGGAGATTTACATTGGCGAGTGGATCCTTGCCATCCAGAAACAGTGCTATGTAGGGGAGTTGGTCCAGTCCCCAGAAAAGCTCTGCTTCTACAATCATCGTGGGAATACCGAATACGCCCTGCTCCACAGCAGCAAGTGTGTTTTCCTGGAGGATTTTCTTCACCACCGGATCGGATGCTTGTTGGACGAATGTTTCACCATCCAGATCCAATGAGTTAAGCGCATTCACGATTGTACTTGCATCACCCAGATCCTGCCCCTTGGCCCAACCGGCATCAAAGATAGCGCTTATAACTCTGGATTGATCGCTACCCGACACTTCAACAAGCGATACTCGTAGTGCAGTCAAGGGTTTGAAGGGATGGTGGCGAGGGGATCGAAACGGGATATTGGCCAGTTGTGCGTGGCGTGCACATTCTCTGAATACATGTGCGGCTTTGGGCGGAATTTCAGCCGGACCCAGTTGCCCCCAGTGATTTAACAGCCCAGCGAACAGAACCGGTTTGGGTCGAATCACGGCGCCACGAGATTGTGTAATTTCCGGCAACTTTCGCCAGGCCAGATAGGCGAAAGGCGAGAGATAGTCAAAGTAGAAATCTATTGCTGCGGCCATTCTCGAGTCCTGCTTCTTGATTCGTCAAATTTATTGATTTCGAATGTAACATATTCTCTCCTGATGCACCGTTACAAGTGTCTGACTGGATGCATATGCTGTGATATGCTGACTTGATTGCATAACTATACGCATAGCCATCCGGGATATGGCTCAGGTATCCCGGACTAAAGGCAGGACTTGCGAGTCTGGATCTGGCTAGAAAGGACAGCTAAGATAAATCATTATGATTGATCTATACCCTCACCAGGATCTTTTGGCAGCGTTAAACAGAAACATTCCCCTTGAGGAGAAGTTGATCTGCTGCCATGAGGCTGTGAAGAGGCACTTTCCATTCGTGGCAAGAATCGCAGTTGCCCTGTATGACCCGAAAAGTTCCGTCCTGAAGACCTACCTTCACAGCAGCGGTGATGATGCACCGTTGGATCACTATCAGGCATTGCTGGATGACGCACCTTCATTGCAAGAATTGCTGGGCCAGGAACAGCCTCGAGTAGTCAATCACATGGTCACCTTCGAGAAGGGTGAGCATGAACACACCCGGCGGATCGGCAGAGCTGGTTATGCTGCCAGTTATACGATGCCAATGTTTAATAATGGTACTTTTTTCGGGTTCATATTTTTTAACTCCGTGGAACAAGATTGTTTCAAACCTGACGTGCTGAGTGAACTGGATATCATTGGTCATATGATCTCTCTGTTGATAATCAATGAGCTGGTATCTATTCAAACACTGAATGCTGCAGTTCGAACCACCGGACATATCACCCATGTTCGCGATCCGGAAACCGGGAGTCATCTTGATCGTATGTCTCGCTACTCAAGACTAATCGCGTTGCGGCTTGCAGACATATATGACCTCAACGACCAATACATTGAGCAGATTTTTATGTACTCACCGTTGCATGATGTTGGCAAGATAGGAATTCCCGATCAGATACTTTTAAAAGAGGGAAGTCTGACAGACCAGGAAATGCATGAGATGAAATCGCATGCCGTCAAGGGTCGAGAGATTATCGACGATTTTTTAAAAAACTTTGGTCTCGAGAGTATTAGCCAGGTTGCAATCCTCAGAAATATTGCGACCTTTCACCACGAATCGATTAACGGTAGCGGTTATCCGGATAGAATAGAGGGAGAAGCAATTCCGCTTGAAGCCCGCATCGTTGCGGTTGCCGATGTTTTTGATGCACTCACCAGTCAGCGACCTTACAAGGAAGCATGGAGTAACGATACGGCCTTTGAAATGCTACTCAAATTGGCCGGTGAAAAACTGGACAGGGACTGTGTCGCGGCTCTCATCAATAGTCGAGATGAAGTTGAAGAAATTCAAACGCTGTTTCAAGAAACCCATATGGATAAGCCAAAAGCTACGCCATCGCAAGAGCAAAGCTGAGATAAAACAGTTGCCCAGCTAAAAGAAGCTACTTGATATTGATATCAGTGGTGGGCCGTGTGCGATTCGAACGCACGACCAATTGGTTAAAAGCCAACTGCTCTACCGACTGAGCTAACGGCCCCACGGGGAGGCCGCTATGATACTGATTCGAGGTTAAAATTCAAGCGAATTTGCCTGAAAGTACCCTTTTAACCACTTCACCGGATAGGTCCTGATCCGTCAAAGCAAGCAGTGTAGTCAAGCCGCCGGGATTGATCACATTAAGCTCAATGACATAGGGATATGCCAGATCCATTGCCACAAACAACGCACCTTCATCGCGAAGAAATTTGCCGATGGGTCCGCATAAAGCAATTTCTTCGGGCGTGAGTTTACAAACCTCAGGTTCCCCCCCCTGGGCCAGGTTAGTGCGATGATCCTGCGTATTGCGTCGGCAGTATTGGCCAACCACCTCCCCGTTCGCCAGCAATACACGCTTCTCGCCATTGCTGATCTCTTCGACATAACGTTGAATCAGGCAGTAGGCCCCGGAGTCATGACCAGTCATGGTTTGCAGGATGGGTCTCAGGTTGGCGTCGCTGGCATCGACTTTAAATACATCACGGCCGAAGCTACCCGCCGGTGGTTTGATTATCCAGGTACCACCGCCTTGCTGAATGATTTCAAACAGCTGTCTCCAATTAGCAGAGGCATGGCTCTCTGGATGAGAGAAGATTTCGGTTTGTGTATTCAGGAAGTATTTACTTTTCAGGTAGAGAATTGAGTTGAGGGAATTGACCAGGGCGGTATCTCTCTCAAGGTTATGCAGTAGCTGAATCTTATCCAGAAACCCGATTCGAAATCCCAATGCCAGAACCCACACCAGATCGAAACGATTTAGGCCGACTTGACGGGATGTCAAATCGTTAAAAGATCTACCAACCGTAACGAGTGTGCTGTTTGCTTCAAAGCTCAGTGCCGTCACCTGTGCATTGCTCATTCCCAGGGAATCGATGCGGCACAGGGATACCGAATGCCCCAATGCCAACAGTTGATGGCAAAACAGATAGTAATTGTCCAGTTCGATACACTCAGTTTCATTAATTAACAAGGCGATATTCATACGGTCAGATAACCACAGATTAAAACTCGGAGGATGCAGTTTACTCCGGAATTCCATGCGGTATAAGAGGGAAACAGTGGCCGGCAGTGCCTTTCACTGAGGGTAAATCCGGATCAGGAATATGCATTTTTGCCATATGGCGATTTAGCCGTATATGCTATGATCACACCCCCCTTTTAGACAGCGAGTAATTCATGTCCGGCGTGGAAACCATTACAGAAAATCGTATTGTTTTCGATGTGCCAATGCATTCCTCTGCAACGCTGAGCGACGCAGAGATAGAGAGCTACAAATCCGAAATTCGCGACCTGCTCAAAAGAGAGAACGCAGTGCTTGTGGCTCACTATTATACCGATGATGCCATCCAGGAATTGGCCGATGAAACCGGTGGTTGCGTTTCCGACTCTTTGGAAATGGCGCGCTTTGGCAACAAGCATGAAGCCAGTACTCTGGTGGTGGCCGGGGTCAGGTTCATGGGTGAAACCGCGAAGATACTGAATCCGGAGAAACGGGTCATAATGCCCACGCTTGAAGCCACCTGTTCACTTGACGTGGGTTGTCCTCTCGAAGAGTTCTCTGCATTTTGCGATCAGTATCCGGATCGTACCGTGGTGGTCTACGCGAATACTTCTGCCGCCGTCAAGGCAAGATCGGATTGGGTTGTGACGTCCAGCATCGCCCTGGAAGTTGCTGAATACCTGATGGATGAGGGTGAGAAGTTAATCTGGGCACCGGACAAATATCTCGGCGCCTATATTCAGAGGGAAACGGGAGCGGATATGGTGATGTGGAATGGGTCCTGTATTGTCCATGAAGAATTTAAGGCCCATGGTTTGGCAGACTTAAAGAGAGTCCACCCAGATGCCGCCGTATTGGTGCACCCCGAATCACCGGAACAGGTCATTGATCAGGCAGATGTCGTGGGTTCAACCACACAGTTGATAAGAGCGGCTCAGGAACTTCCCAATCAGAAATTTATCGTTGCTACAGACCGAGGGATTTTTCACAAGATGAAGCAATTGACGGAAGGCAAGACTTTCATCGAAGCGCCGACTGCCGGGGAAGGTGCCACCTGTCGCAGTTGTGCACACTGTCCATGGATGGGAATGAATACACTGGAGGACATGATTCAGTCTCTGCGCAATGGCACGAACGAAGTTCTGGTTGATCCGCAAATTGGTCAACAAGCATTGATTCCCCTCGAGCGTATGGTGAAATTTGCCGAGAGCAACAAGCTGCGTGTGAAGGGCAATGC
>JASJXV010000006.1 GCA_030123805.1 Gammaproteobacteria bacterium | reverse complement strand
ACGATCCAGTTTGCCCATGGCGAGCGATATGCCTACAAGCTGTTTTTTGGGACACACAGACAATTTCATCTATAACTTCGAAAGACTGCTCAAGGCCGCAAAAGAATGCGATACAGATGACATGATTCACGATGCCCTGATGGGGACCGGACACGGCTATATTTACAACCGAGCGATTATGTTCAGAGACAATCCACCGGCAGGATTCAAACCGGGGGTTTATAATTTTAATCCTGACAGCTTTGAGGATGTTGGATAGAAACAATTCATACCCGTTATTCAAATTGACTGGCAGCTATCTTTCGAGGTCAAGAATATGAATCCTATAGACCAAATCGTTGCAGACCGCGATGCTGCCAGGCATGCATCCGATCCAAATGCGGATGTCTGTTTTCTGGCAACTACCGATGCCAATGGGCACGCACACGTCAGAACATTAGTTCTCAGAGAGATTGTGGAGAATCGATTTGGTGTCTATATGAATCGAAGCAGTCCCAAGTGGCAACAGCTGACAGAGAATAATGGCTATGAATTACTGCTATTCTACCCGACCAGACAAAGGCAATATCGGCTATCCGGCACAGTGCAGGAGATCGAACCTGCAAGCGTCGACTCAAACTGGAATATGCGACCGGCAGGCAGTAAATACATGGACTACTTTTACCGCGAAATGGCGCCCCAAAGTTCAACCCTGGAATCGAGACAGGTGCTTCTAAGCGGCATCGACTCACTGAAGAATCGGTATCCTGATCCACATGACTTGCTCCCTCCTGACCTGGCCGTGGGATTGGACCTGGTAATCACCTGCATCGACATGCTGGATATTTCAAATCCTGATCGTATTCATGATCGTATCCATCATTTTCTGAAACAGGGAACCTGGGTAGAACAGGTACTGGTGCCTTGACCTCAATTCAAAGTTTCTTTTGACAGTAGGATCAAGGTGATATATAAACTCGCTAACTAATTCGTTGATGGATAACGCGCTGAGCATTCTTACCAGGGGGGATCTCAATGCGCGCCGATTAGCTCCCTGAACGTAAGGAGGTGATCCCATCAATAGTCAGTTTAATTGGGGAGCCTCCGGTAAGAGTTGCTAGCGACGTCTTATTGGAGTCAGCTCGCCATACATAAAATGAAAAACCCCGCTTTTCAGGCGGGGTTTTTTATGCTCCGGCAATCGGACTAATTCCGGTCAATGTTTCAAATGAGGTCTCTATGGCTGTACTAACAAAATCCTCCAGAAACGGACTGGATACCTGGTCTTCTCGTATTGCAGCGTAAAGAATGGCCCATTGGCCATCTGCACCAAGTTTCTTCGCAACCAGGTAGTCTTTTTCAAGATATTCCGTGAGCGCCCAATTGGGAATTGACGCCACACCACGTCCTGTGGCTACCAGCTGCAGCATCATAGCAGTCAATTCAGCCGTTCTGACCGATGCGGGCTCTATGTCAACCGGATCCAGAAAACGTGTAAATATGTCCAACCGATTGCGATCAACCGGATAGGTGATCAATGTTTCAGGTATCAGATCTTCCGGGTTAATGTGCGGCTTCGAATTCAACCGATGATCTTTACCGATCGCGAGCAACGCTTCATATTTAAATAGCGGGATGTAGGTTAGACCCGGCAAATCTATCGGATCAGATGTAATGACCAGGTCCAGGTCTCCTCTGGCCAAGGCAGGTAATGGGGCAAAATTGAAGCCTCCGGATAAATCAAGTTCGACTTCCGGCCAATGGTTTCGATAGCGATCCAGGGCAGGAATTAACCACTGAAAACAGCTGTGGCACTCAATGCTGATATACAATCGACCCGCTTGTCCGCCAGCTAATCTGGATAGATCGCGTTCCGCAGATTTGATCATGGGCAATACTTCATCTGCCAAAAGCAGCAATCTACGCCCGGCACTGGTAAATCTGGGCGGCCTGGTTTTCCGTATAAACAAAGCGCATCCCAGTCTGTCCTCCAGATCCTTCAATTGATGAGATAACGCAGACTGAGTAAGAAACATTCTCTCGGCAGCTGCCACCAAACTTCCTGTATCCCTCAGCGCAACAAGCGTTTTCAGGTGTCTTTTCTCAATCATTTCCCAGGCCTTGCGAATAGTTAATTGAATTATATTCAGCCATATAGGGATTTCAATCTAATTTATTCATGTTACTCTGTCGGCATTTATCTACGCTTCGCTCCAAATCCTCTTGACTCAATTATCCTTGCAGTCACAATACAAAAATGCGGTCAGATCATGTAATTTAGCCGGGTTTCGAGCGGGTGAGAATTACCCTGATTGTATATGAAACCGGGATGACGGAGCAGTATATGTTTAATCCAATAACTATAGTTATCGATGCATTCGTCGACGAACTGATTCAGAAGTACATCGATATCTATGGTACCAGCGAAATCGATATTCAAATCCTGGCAAGTAACGCAAGGACCGCCCTTGAGGTCATTGCCAACAGTGACGCACCCTATCATGACATCGACCATACGATGTTGGTTACCATGGTGGGTCAGGAAATACTGACTGGAAAGATATATTTGGAAGGCAGCCTTCGGCCTGTTGACTGGACACACTTTGTCGTTGCGCTGTTAAACCACGATATTGGATACGTCAGGGGTATTTGCCGTGCGGACAGAAGCGGTCGATACACGATAAATGAACACATGGACACCATCGCCCCGCCATCAGGCTCAACGGACGCCTTTTTGACACCTTATCATGTTGATCGTGGGAAGATCTACGTTAGAGAGCGCTTCGAGCATGATGAGCACATAGATCCTGAAACTATTTGCCGTTTCATTGAACGGACAAGATTTCCTGTCCCCAACGAAAGCGATCATCAGGATAGCAACGATCTTCCGGGCTTGTTGCGGGCAGCAGACCTTATTGGCCAATTGGCAGATCCTCAATATATGACCAAAATTTCACGCTTGTACCATGAATTCAAGGAAACAGATCAATTGGGGAAAATGGGATACTCGTCAGTGAGCGACGTCAGAGAGGGATATCCCCAGTTTTTCTGGAATGTTGTTGCACCATTCATCGCTGATGGTATCCGGTTCCTGAGACGAACCCAGGAAGGGCAATCCTGGGTCGCTAATCTTTACGCCAATGTCTTTACAGAAGAGCATGATGCACCTGCTTACGGACCAGAAAGAAGAGTTGCAACAGATCGTCGGAAGGAAGGGGCAGATTTGTTCAAGATCAGGGAACTGACTGAAAACGACGGCAGGAAACAGTACAGACGTGCGTCCGATATCAGGGAAACCGTCCACGCCAAGGGAATATCCCTCGACTGATTTTTGCCTGCTCAGTTCTGGCACTATGGGTGAGAGAACTCTCTGAGTGATGTCAAAGGAACTGGTGCTGCCGACCGGGTAGATCCGATCCCCAACCGCCGGACCCGGTTCGTTTGACCTCAACCGCGGGTCCGCCGGATCGCCGGATCGGAAAATCCAATTAAACAACGTTTCCGTGACTGTTAACTATCCTAATGAAACCATGAACTTAGCTTTGGTTTAATTGTCTTTTATGGCTAAAATAAGTACAATTCCTTTCCATTTGCTGTAACCTGCCTCGTCAAGGTGCCGCGCAGAGCAGTATTACTCAACCCGGTTCGTGTCCGGATGCGGCCCACCGGATGCGGCCCACCGGATTTAAAGTTCGCAGGAGTTATTTCCTTCGTAAGTGATTGTTTTATAAGCCCAACCATTTTGATGGTTCGCAAATTTTTTCAAATTGAGTAGTTTCCGAACAGGAACTAACTAAATTGACACCAGAGGATTCCACTGTAGAACCATGTTACAAAGTACTCCTGAACAGGATCTTCGATGCCACGAACGGTGTGCAGGCAATCCTGACAGCAACACTTTGGAGCCTTTGAAAATCTGTCTACTCGGCTATCGCAGTAAACCGTTTAGCGGCGGCCAGGGCATCTATATAAGATACCTGAGTAAAGCACTGGTCAACGCAGGCCATTTTGTGGACGTGATTTCAGGTGAGCCCTATCCGCATCTCGATGACAGAGTGCGTCTAATCAAGATGCCCGGTTTGAATCTGTTCGAATCAGCCAACCATGTCACCGCGCTGCGTCCAAAACATCTGCTTTCATACACCGATTTTTTTGAATGGTGCAGTATGCTGACCGGGGGATTCCCAGAACCTTACACATTCGGCAGAAGAGTAGTTCAGTACCTGAAAAAACATGGCAGTCATTACGACATCATTCACGATAATCAAAGCTTGAGTACCGGATTGTTAAAGCTGCAAAAGATGGGATTTGCCACTGTATGTACAGTCCATCACCCAATAACCAGTGATAGAGACATTGCTCTTGCCAGCGCAAATACGTGGAAACTCCGGTTACTCATCAGAAGATGGCATTCATTTCTCCACATGCAACAAAGAGTAATCAGGAGACTCAAGCACATTGTCACAGTCTCGCAGCAGTCTCGTGTCGACATTGCAAAAGCATTTGGTGTCGATCAATCATCTATTACACTGGTATACAACGGCATAGATACAGATGTATTCAAACCCATGCCAGGAGTTTCTCAATTACCCTTGAGAATCATGACGACCGCCAGTGCCGATGCTCCTCTTAAGGGGCTTGAGTACCTGCTAAAAGCCATGGCTATGCTACGACCCACGTACCCCGAGCTGGAACTACTCATAGTTGGCCAACTTAAGGAACATGGTGTAACCCGCAAATTGGTTGATACGTTGGGAATCAATTCAATGCTGAAGTACGTCAGTGAAATTGATACCGAAGAACTTGTTAAGTACTATGCAGAAGCATCAATCGTTGTGGTTCCCTCAATCTATGAAGGATTTGGATTACCAGCCGGTGAAGCAATGGCTACCGGCACTGCAGTAATCGCCACAGATGGTGGCGCACTGCCGGAAGTTGTTGGTAATGCTGGAATGAAAGTGCCCATCAGGGATTCTGAAGCGATTGCATCGGCAATCAGGCATTTGCTGGACAACCCCCTGGAGAGAAAACGCCTGGAACAGTCGGGCAAGGAAAGGATACAGCAGAAATTTAGCTGGGATGTGACAGCGAGTTTGATGATCGACTATTACAGAGGGATACTGGCGGATGCCGATGCACACGGTTAATTTCGATCATTTCAAATTACAACCCGGTGATAGAGTACTTGACCTTGGTTGTGGCGAGGGTAGGCATGCTATCACTGCCTATATGCTAGAAAACGTCATCACAGTTGGCATTGATCTCAGCCTTAAGGATCTTGACACTACCCGAACGCGATTTTCAGAAATTGAAGATCCCGATAATAGCCACAAAAAACTTTTTATTGCCGTCGCTGACGGATCTAACCTGCCCTTTACGGACGGCAGCTTCGATAAAATTATTTGCTCTGAAGTACTTGAGCATATCCCGGACTATGAAGCTGTATTGGCTGAGATTGATCGCATTCTGAAACCGGGGGGCATCTTCGCTGTCAGTGTTCCCCGTTTTGGACCCGAGTGGATTTGCTGGCGGTTAAGTGATGGATATCATGCCATGGAAGGTGGTCATATAAGAATATTCAAAGCCAGGCAACTCAGAAAAGACATCGAAAAATTCGGTATGATTCATTATCGTCACCACTGGGCTCACGCACTGCATGTTCCATATTGGTGGTTAAAATGTCTGTTTTGGCGGGAAAATGAGGCAGATAGCCCATGGATCGTAAAAACCTATCACCGATTCCTGGTTTGGGACCTAATGAAAAAACCATGGATCACACAGTTATTGGAACAGATGCTGAACCCAATTCTGGGAAAAAGTGTTGTAATGTATTTCGTCAAAGGACTGCAATCCAATGCGACCTAACCATTTCGAACTCAAGCAAACAATCTAAAGGACTTTTCCATTGACGAAGTTATATGTATCAATGGGTTTTTACCCAGAGGAATATTTCCGCCAAACCGTGAATTATATCGCCAGGATTCAAACGCCAGACGGCGCTATTCCCTGGTACGAAGATGGTTGTCTTGATCCATGGGATCATGTCGAATCCGCCATGGGACTTACCATAGGAAAGCGCTTCGAAGCAGCCAGGCAGGCTTACCACTGGTTACGAGAAAATCAATTAGCCAATGGCAGCTGGTATGCCGCATACAAAAACGGGCATGTTGAAGACGGCACCAGGGCAGAGTCCAATTTTGTTGCTTATGTCGCAACAGGTGTGTGGCATTACTATCTAATCACCGAAGATATGACTTTTTTGCAGGAGATGTGGGACATGGTTGAGCGCGCTATGGAGTTCGTGCTCGGTCTACAGGGCAAATCTGGAGAAATTTATTGGTGTCTTGATACATCTAAAGGTGTACGTAAGGACTCTCTGGTTACCGGATGCAGCAGCATTTACAAGAGCTTTGAATGTGCTTTGAATATTGCGACAACACTGGAGCAAAAAGTTCCGAACTGGGATCTGGCAAGAACGCGACTGGGTCATGCACTTATTAACCATCCTGAATGTTTTGACCGTACCTGGGATAGTAAAAGCCGCTTTGCCATGGATTGGTTCTATCCCGTTCTTACCGGGGTAATACGAGGTGCGCAGGCACATGCACATTTACAAGCGCATTGGGATACTTTCGTAGTCAACGAATTTGGAAGCCGGTGTGTATCCGATGAACCATGGGTCACTGTTGCAGAATCATGTGAACTGACCATGGCTTTGATTGCCGCAGGAGACTATGGCAAGGCAATGCAGCTTTTCAGTTGGCTACACCAATTCAGAGATGACGACGGTTCATACTGGACTGGTTATGTCTACGCAGATAAGGCACTTTGGCCACTGGAAAAACCGACATGGACAGCAGGTGCAATACTGTTGGCGGCTGATGCATTATCCAAAGCGACACAGGCCTCTAATCTTTTCACAGAAGTCTCAATAATCGAATCGCCGCAACAGGCCAAGCGTGTTAACTCTGGGCAGCTCCTCAAACAACCCTGAGGCCAATGCCATTTTATAGATAGTCAAGGGTGCCTGCCCTCCCTCAGAGGGATCCGTAAAAATGTCGTGGATAGCCAGAATACCACCGGGTACAATACGTGGCATCCAGCAACGATAATCATCCAATGCTGCTTCCAGACTGTGCCCTCCATCGATAAAGACCATACCTAAAGGGGTAACCCAATTTCTGGCCGCAATTTTCGACGCCGCCACAATCGGTACTACACAAGCCTCCAGGTCAGCTCTTCGAAGTGTGCTGCGGAATGCCTTGAATGTATCCATGCGTTCTTCGGCAGCATCATACAGATCCTCGTCATGGTACTCCTCACCCACCTGGTGTTCTTCTGAACCACGATGATGATCAACTGCAAACAGCGTTGAATTAGCTAATTTGCACGCATAACCAAGATAGACGGTCGACTTCCCACAATAGCTTCCCACCTCCAGACAGGGTCCCCGAGAAGCCGTCTCCAGTGCATACCGATGCAAGGCTTCACCTTCTTCACCGTCAAGAAACCCCTTAATCAGGTTTATATCAACTGGCAATTCCAGACTCATATATGCCGCCACATCAGAACAGGAAAAATACCAGCAAGTAGATAAATACAAAAGATATTGCCGTATAACAAGACATGTTCTTCCGGCTATCCCACTTGGTATTCATGCCGATAGGCAGAAGGTCTCCGAAAACAAGCCAGACGAAACCGCTGACTATAACGGCAACAATCAAACTGAAAATCAACAAACCCATCAATCACCCGTGTTCTCGAGACTAATACTTTCAAAAAAACCAGTTACGAGCTTGTAGGTCGGATTAGTAAAACGTAATCCGACTTTGTGTGTTGGGTTACACCTTCGGCTAACCCAACCTACATACTACGTGCCCACCAAATCCTGTTTCAGTAATACGCCGATATGCTGCCCCTTCTCTATCGAGGATTCTGGTTCTATGACTGCCAGGGCAGTAGCCCAACTGGTGGAGGTCAAAATACCCGAACCTTGCTGGGGATATTTTTCAATCTCAGTGCCACCGCGGCCATCATCCCTCAAGCGAACCCTGAGATACTCAAGGCGACTGCCTCCCTGGTAATCAAATCCGGATGGAAATTTGTACATCCTGGGTAATACTGTGCTGCAACCCTGATATTTAAGTAGATAGGGACGTGCCAAAATACAGAAGGTCACAAAGGTCGAAACCGGATTACCAGGCAACCCAAAGAAAGGTGTCCCCAGAACTTCCCCGAAGGCAAGTGGCTTGCCCGGTTTCATCTTTATGCGCCAAATGTCGAGCTTACCCAGCTTTTCAACAGCGGACTTCACATAATCTTCATCACCTACAGACACACCACCACTACTAACAATGCAGTCACTGTGTTCGGCGGCAAATCTCAACGCCTCTTCAGTCTTGTCAGGTTCATCTGCAACAACATCCAATTCTACGACTTCCATGTTCAACTTGTGGATCAATCCTTGCATCAGGTACAGGTTGGAATTGTATATCTGCCCAGAATTTAAAGGTGTGCCGGGTTGCACCAACTCATCACCTGTAGTAAGTAGAGCAATCTTCAGTTTTTTGTAAACTGATACGTCAGCTAGTCCAATCGATGCCAGCAATCCCATCTCAGGGGCATCAAGTTTTGTGCCTTGCTCTATTACCAGCTGACCTTTACAGATGTCCTGACCCCACTGCCTGACATTTTCTCCAATTCGAGGTAGACGTTGAAGAACTACTTGGTCGCCTGCTACATCCACCTGTTCCTGCATTATGACGGCATTGGCTCCTGCGGGTAGTTCCGCACCGGTAAAAATCCGCGCTAGCGTACCGGGTGCAAGTTCCTCACCCACATTCCCTGCAGGAATCCTCTGGGAAACAGACAAGGGTACCCCAGGCTTTATTGCCATGCCGGACTCAACATTCAGCGCATATCCATCCATGGCACTATTATCGCCCGGGGGTACATTGACGGCCGATACCTGATCTTCCGCTGCTATTCTACCCATGGCGTGGCTGATACCAACCCGTTCTGTTCGATCAGTGCATACAGCGGCATCGAGTAGCGATGCAATCACTTCATTTACCGGAGTAAGAACTTGCATTCAGATTTCTCTTCCTGGTTGAGCACGGCGAGTTGCCAATCTCTGGTTACGATTGACTTTTTTGAAACAATATCGAGTGATCAATCTGGACTAGTCTCTCTCGGCAAACAACTCAGCAAAATTACAAGGGGAGTTTCCAGGATCCAGCTGTTCATTGAGAATTTTCTCCCAGGCTGTTCTACACGCGCCAGTGGAACCAGGTATACAAAAGATCAATGTGTCGTTTACCATACCTGCTAATGCTCTGGACTGAACTGTTGATGTGCCAATTTCTGCAAACGAGACCGTTCTGAAAAGCTCACCAAAACCGACTATTTCTCGATCCAGAAGTGGTGCCACTGCTTCAGGTGTAGTATCTCTGCGGCTAAAACCGGTACCGCCTGTAATCAGCACAACCTGGACTTCTTGATCGGCGATCCACCGAGAGACCACCGCGCGGATATCATAAATATCATCCCTGATCAGGTCACGAGCTATTAATTGGTGACCAGCGCCAAGCAGCGAATCAACCAAATATTGACCGGATGTGTCGTTGTCTGTAGTTCTGGTGTCGGATACAGTCAACACTGCGATATTCAACTTGCCTGCCATTTTCCCCATTTACTCCTACCAGTCTGATGCATTTCCCAAGCGCGTTTCCAGCTCCATAATACTGGAGCTAACACGCGCGCAGGGTATTCTAACCTATTTCAATTTTTTACATCGAAAATTCTGGATACCAGCTCCAATTTGACCGGGTCAAATTTGTGAGATTAGGTAATGGGCGTAAATTGAAGCGGCATACCCCAGCGCTATAGCCCAGGTCCATTCAGATGACTGAAGAAAGTATATATACCTCGTGCCTGACCCATAAGAGCAACACCTGCAGCGGAACCGATGGACAACATACTCCCGCTAACGCCGGTTGTAAGTGTAATTAACATCCACTGGTAGAGATCCATATCCGGATTCATCGTGAGTACCGCAAACATTACAGGAATATTGTCGATGATCGCTGACGCAACACCCAAGGTTATGTTGGCAACGGTAGCGCCCCAACCGCCATACAAATATGCCGATGCCAGATCCAGGTAGCCGATAAATCCAAGTCCACCCACACAAAAAATCACTCCGAAGAAGAAGAACAAGGTATCCCACTCGGCCTGGGCTACTTTGTTGAAAATATTAAAAGTTGTGAAATCTTCGTCATGCTCATCGGAGGTCATACGGAGGTAATATGCATAAAAAAGAAGATAGGAGAGTCCGGTCATCATTCCCATAAAGGGTGGTAAGTGCAAAAACTGCTCAAAGCAAACAGCGGTGGTAATAGTCGCCAGGAATAACGCACAAATTATCAATGCCCCCCGCTTGAGTTGCACTTCATCTGTTGCTGTCCGGGGATTGACTTTAGGTATGGCCAAACTCATTATTGCAGCGGGGATCAGATAGTTAACCACTGAAGGAAAAAAGAGCCCGAAGAAATCAAAGAAGGTTGCATGACCACTCTGCCAAACCATTAATGTCGTAATGTCCCAAAGGGACTGAAGGCGCCACCAGCATTTGCTGCAACGACAACATTAACGCACGCCACTGCAACAAATTTGCGATTTTCTGCACCCACCGCCAACACTACAGCTCCCATGAGCAGTGCCGTAGTAAGATTATCGGCAATGGGCGAGAGAAAGAAAGCGATAATACCCGTAATCCAGAATAGTTGCCGGTAACTGAATTGCTTCTTGATCAACCATGCACGCAATACTTCAAATACGTTTCGCTCAGTCATCGCGTTGATATATGTCATGGCGACCAAAAGAAACAGAAACAATGCCGAGTACTCAACTAAATTATGCTGAACGGCTGTTTCAAGAAGTGCTGTATCCACATGGTTTTGTTGTGCCAGTATCGCAACCAGCACCCAGATGATACCTGCAGCCAAAATGACTGGCTTGGACTTTCTGAGGTGCAAAAATTCTTCAGCCATTACCAGTATGTAAGCCAGTACGAAGATCACCAGTGCCAGTATTCCCAGAACGGAGCCAGTCATATCCGGTTTCGCCGCGGTACCGATCTGGCTACCGAAAACCACCGCAGGCATCAATAACAAACTCACAAAACAGACAAATCTGGTTCAAAAATTCCTCATCCTGTGTCACCTGAATTCAGAACCTTCGGTCTCTGTACCCTCATTCCAATTAGCTTTCCTTCTTGATCGACACTACAAAATTCAGGCATATAAAACTCCACAGGCGGGATAGTATTCGGGGATTTGGGGTGTTCTAATATCTATAGCAACCTGATGCATACTGACTAGTTTATCAAACAAAAACATACAAAGATGATAGGTGGCATAGATATTGGATCATTTTGACATGATTATTACCATGTCTGCTATCTGAAGTAAATTCGAATTCCAGGTTATTTAATAAAACGCCCTTGAGACTAATGGGTGGTGGCAATGCTTCGTTAATTCCTTGTTTCATTCCAACTCTTCTAACGCGAACCTTATTCTCTTCACGATTTCTTCCAGTGTCGATCGCGGGCATCCGAAATTCAGCCGAACAAAATTCGCATCACCGAATTGATCGCCATCTGACAGTGCAACGCCATGCGCAAGAAACAAATCGTGAGGGTTTTTGACATGCAACGCACCGGCATCTATCCATGCCAGATAGGTCGCTTCAACATGTGTCATGCTCAGCCCGGGGATGTCATCAATTTCCTGCTGCAAATAATCACGGTTACCACGCAGGTAATCCAACAACTGCTCATGCCATTCATCGCAATCGCCCCGATACGCTATCAGCGCAGCTTCGTATGCCAATACACTAACGCCCGGCACCAATCCTGTGGCTTGTTTTCGAAACGATGTTCTTATTTCCCGGTTCGGAATTATCGCTACGGCACATCCCCCCAGTCCGGAGAGATTGAACGTCTTACTGGGAGAGATCAACGTAATGGTATTGTTCGCCACCTCCTTGCCAAGCATAGCTGTCGGGACATGGAATTTATCCTTATCCAGCAATAGATCGGAGTGAATTTCGTCCGAACAAATAATTATGTTTCTCTCAAGGCAAATCTCTGCAATGGCTTCAAGTTCCTCTGTTGCCAAAATCCTGCCAACCGGATTGTAGGGATTGCATAGCAGGAAAACGCGCGTACGCGCCGTTATCAATTCGCGCATTAGGTCAGAATCAAATTCCCAGCGACCAGATACATTCGTTGCAGGTAAATCAATCTTTTCCCTCTCCGCTGCCGCTGGCGCTTGCAAAAACGGATAATAGATGGGTGTCGGAGTCATCACTGCATCGCCCTTGACACCAACACAACCACAGGACAGGCACAAACCCGGAACCACACCTGGCAGCCACACTAACCAATCAGGATCTACTTGCCAGTTATATCGCTCCTGCAACCTGTCAACTAATCGCTGCATCAATTCTGTGGGCGGCCGTGAATAACCGAACACACCATGGGCAACCCTTTTGGCCAGGGCTTCGACTATGGGTTCAGGTGATGGAAAATCCATGTCGGCTACCCAGGCTGGTATTACATCTCGACCCGCATATTTATTCCACTTGACGCTGTTGGTTCCGTGTCGGTCAATATACCTGTCAAACTGGTTCTTCATTAATAATCCCGGGAACAATGGAGTCTCTGATGAGCGTCGAGTTGTCGACGTACCGGAGGCGACCCCACCATCCCATCGGTGCAGCTGTTTCCGGCACAAGATATCCAGTATAACAACCAACTCAGGCTGGGCAACGGGAGTTGCCAGCAAATTTGCCTTTGCCGAATGTGAACCAGGAATCAGTACACTTCGATCATGTTTGTTTTATACTTTCAGCCCCTAAGTCCCCTGAGCAAGACAGCAGAACTGCTTCATGAAAATACCAGGTCCTGATTATCTGATTCCTGAACCAGGCCAGGCACTACCCGGTCGTGATGAACCAGTAGCCGTACCATCATTCCACTACGTGAATGGTAATCCCCTGGTGCCGCCTTTTCCTGATCAAATGGAATATGCCCTGTTCGGAATGGGCTGCTTTTGGGGAGCTGAACGAAAAATGTGGGAAACAGAGGGTGTCTTTACTACTGCGGTGGGGTATGCGGGAGGACATACGCCTAATCCAACTTATGCAGAGGTTTGTTCCGGTTTGACCGGTCATAACGAGGTTGTACTGGTCGTCTACGATCCCGCAAAGGTTGGATTCACACGTTTACTCACACTCTTCTGGGAAAATCATGATCCGACCCAGGGTATGCGACAGGGAAATGACATTGGAACTCAATACCGGTCAACCATACACACCTTTTCAGAACAACAGCATAGAGTTGCATTAGAATCTCGTGCAAACTATCGCGCCAGTCTGGCTATTGCAGGTTATGGAGCAATCACCACCGAAATTCTCCAGGCTTCGAATTTCTACTACGCTGAACACATTCATCAGCAATATCTGGCCAAAATTCCCAACGGTTATTGTGCCATGGGTAGCACCGGTGTCTGTTACACGCCCGGCGATTAACTTTCCGTTCCATGGGCGATGCCCTGAATCAATGGATATCCAGCTCATTCCCGGTTAAGCGCTTATGGGCTCCCAGATAACGTTCCAGACTGTTGTTTATCACATCCTCTGGTAGAGATGGACCAGGATATTGCTTATCCCAATCCCCGACTGCAACAAGTTCAAGCAGATAATTCCTTATGTATTGTTTATCGAAGCTGTTCTGCTCGCGCCCCGCCTGCCACTCAGCGGCTGGCCAAAATCTGGAGCTATCCGGCGTGAGTACTTCGTCAATGAGAATGGGTTCACCCGCCAGTATGCCGAATTCGAACTTGGTATCGGCGATAATTATTCCCTTTTCGGCCGCGTAGTCCCTCGCTCTAGTGTAAATATGCAGAGACAGCTCCTTAATTTGCTGCATGAGACTCGCACCAGCCACTTCGCAGGCTTCTTCAAAGCTGATATTTTCATCATGGCCAGTATCGGCTTTGGTCGATGGTGTGAATATGGGTTGTTCAATTTTGTCGCTATTCACCATTCCTGACGGCAGATCAATGCCACAAAGTTTGCCGTTTTTTTGATAGTCCAACCAACCACTTCCAGTCAGGTAACCCCTCACAATACACTCAACAGGCACAACTTCTGTCTTCCGACAAATCATGATCCTGCCGATCAAACTATTGGTTTGTGCATCGGACAGCGCCTCTATGTCCGCTGGATCCATTGATATCAAATGATGCCTTACATCATCCTGAAAAAAATCAAACCAGAATTTTGAGATTTGTGTGAGAACGACACCTTTGCCCGGAATTCCGTTGGCCAATACGACATCGAATGCGCTGACACGGTCCGTTGCAATTATCAAAATACCATCCGATCCATCTTTCAGTTTTAGATCATACAAATCTCTCACTTTACCCGTTCGCTTGTTTTTTAACGGCAGGTCAGTTGACATTAGCGCAGTGGACATTGGGAACCTCTGTTTCGATTTGGCTGGTAAAAAAAGAATACAGTTTAGCCTAAATTTTCCTCGGCACGAAACCAAAAGGTGTCGATTACTGCCAGGATAGTGCTTGCTCGAAATCAGCCAGCAGATCATCAATATCTTCAATACCTATCGAGAATCTGACCAACGAATCAGCAATCCCCATTGCAGCACGTCTTTCCGCCCCCATCTCATAATAGATCGAATGCGCGACCGGGATACCCAATGAGCGGGTATCTCCCAGGTTACTGGTACAGATAACCAGGTCCATTGCATTCAGAAAATCAAAGCAATCCAGTGAGTCATCCAACTCAATACTGAATAGTGCTCCTGGGTGTCTGAATAATTTATCTGCCCGGTCATGTTGTGGGTGATCTGGCTGCCCCGGATGGTAAATTTTCTTCACCTTTGGATGGTTTACCAGATAGTTTGTGAGACTGCTCGCATTGGAACAGGCTTTTTCCATTCGCAGTGCCAGTGTATCAGCCCCGATAGAAATATGGTGAGCCGCCTCGGGTCCCAATGTCGCACCGAAGTCTCGCAGACCTTTCTTTTTGATCTGGGTAATGCCCCATCTTGAGACATCGCCTTTTTGATAGGCAGCGTGAATATTAGGGAAGCGGCTCCAGTCAAAGTTGCCCAGTTCCGTCACTGCACCCCCCAGCGCATTGGCATGACCTCCAATGTACTTGGTCAGTGAATTAACGACCAGGCTGGCCTTGGCGTCGACAGCTTGAAACAGATAGGGAGTCGTCAGGGTATTGTCAACTACATAGACAATATCGCGTTGCCCGCATAGATCTCCGATGTTGACCAGATCCGCAACCTGAGTACGAGGATTCGCAATGGTCTCAACAAATACCATGCGTGTATTCTCGCGTATAGCCGCTTGAACACAGTTAACGTCTGTGGCATCAACAAAAGTCACCTCTATGCCCTGATTGGCAAATGAATTGAACAGACTATGGGTATTACCAAATAAAAATGTACTGCTAATCAGGTGATCACCTTGTCTGAGCAGGGAAAACACCGTGGTCCCAATCGCGGCCATACCAGTGGCGAATGCTGCGGTATCAATCCCGCTCTCCATAAGACTTATTTTTTTCTGTAAGGCATCTACTGTGGGGTTGACCTGACGACCATACGAGAATCCCGGCGTCTTCCCCTGAAACACTTGAGCAAGTTCCCTGGCGTCTGCATAAGCAAATGTAACTGCGGTGTGAACGGGCTTATGAATTGAACCATGCTCGACTCCTCCTCTACGATCGGCATGTAATATCTTTGATGTGAAACCTGATCCGCCCATGATGAGCCTCCCTCTTCTAACAAACCGCACATTAAATGGCGCAAAAAAAAACCTGTTCAGCTTTCCAAAATCGGTTTAGCTAAAGCAGGTTTTGATCTCTTTAGCTGTATTTCTATAGCGCCCGCAAGCTGATTACAAATCGGCGCTCTACCTGGATGCCATTCTAGTTTAACAGTCGGTTCAGGTCAAATCCTCAAATAAGACGGTTCTGATGCCGGGATTACGCTGCTCAGGCAATTGAGGCAGTGTGTCCCAGGCCAGCCATTAGCAGCTTTTTTGTCGTTTCTGCGCTTTCTGCTCTGCCGAACAGATAGCCCTGCATCTCATGGCAACCCAACTCTTTCAGATACTCCAGTTGTGCTAGATTCTCCACACCTTCAGCAATCATGTTCAATTTCAAGCCTTTTGCCATAGCCACAATAGCATCGACGATACTGGTTCCACCTTCACTGACATGAATTGAGCTCACAAATGATCTGTCTATTTTAAGCGTGCTGATGGGAAACTGTTGCAGGTAACTAAGGGATGAATAGCCGGTGCCGAAATCATCAATTGCAATTTTAATGCCCAGCTGTGTTAGACGCCTGAGCTTCTGAATTACATGGGCCATATCTCTCATAATGACATTTTCTGTAATCTCAACCTCCAGGCAACTAGCGGGGATTTTATACTTCTCCAGCACCGCAACAATGTTCTCAATGAAGTCATCCTGATCTACCTGCACCGCGCTGAAGTTTATGGAGATTCTGATATCGCCCAGACCTTCACTACGCCACTGGGACAAATCAGCACAGGCCGTTTCCAGCACCTGCTTACCAAGCGGCAGAATAAGACCTGTTTCCTCCGCAAGCTGGATAAAATCGCCCGGGAAAATCACACCCTTCTCCGGATGTTGCCAGCGAACCAGCGCTTCGAAGCCGACAATTTCTTCCGTCTCAGCTTTGACTTGCGGCTGATAACAGACCCGTAATTGCCCGTCTGTCATTGCTTTTCGGAGTTCTCGCTCAAGAGTCAAGCGTGAGTTGGTAAGTGCACTTATCTGCTCGTCAAAAAACTGATAACCATTCTTGCTTCGCTCCTTGATATAGTACATCGCCAAATCGGCACTCCGGATGAGGGCATCCATGGTTTCACCCGCTTCAGGGTAAATAGCTATGCCAATACTGCTTGTCACATATAGCTCATGATCATCAACATCAAATGGCTCTTTCAATTCGTTCAATATTTTTTCTGCAATAATTACGGCATCATTTTGGTTTTGAATCTGCGGCAACACCAGCGCAAACTCATCGCCTCCAAACCTTGCCAGGGTGTCACCCTTTCGCAAACAATTCTCGAGACGTTGACCAACAGCTTGCAAAAGTCGATCTCCTATGGTGTGACCCAGTGTATCGTTAACCCACTTAAATCGATCCAGATCCAAAAACATGACTGCGAGTTTTTGTTTGTTTCTACTAGCCTGCATGATTGCCAAGGATAATCGGTCTTCCAGAAGCGTGCGATTTGGCAAGCGTGTTAGCAGGTCATGATAGGCTTGAAATTTGATCAGTTCTTCCGCTTGCTTTCGCTCCGTTATATCCCTGGCGACGCCATAGGTTCCTTTTACTCTCGCATCGGAATTCGCGTCTTTGGAATCCATCATCTCGACAGACATTGAGCTGGTATCAAAATACCGATACTCCGCCTGATCCTTGCACTTGAATTTGAGTTCTACATGCCTGGATTTGCGATCGTCAGAACGGCGTTCCATAAACACGTATCTTGCCTGGTCGGAACTCCCATCGGCAACAATCACCGAGTAATGTTCACCAATGAGTTCATTTTTATCATAGCCCAACAGTGAATAGATGGTGTCATTTAAAAAGGTAAACCTGCCATCTGTATTTAACATGAATACCACATCCGGAGAGTTAGCAACGATAAACCTGTGTAGATATTCGGACTCTTCGAGTTTCTGCCGAATCTTACTATTTGCAACCTCCAGCTGTTTTTTGTGTGCTGCATTTTTCATGGTTGAGAGCAATTCATCAGCAACGTAAGGCTTCCTGATGAAATCATAGGCTCCCAGTCTAAGTGCTGTGGTCACCGCATCAAAATTCGACTCTCCACTTACTACGATGATTTTTACTTCAATTTCGTTTTCCTTTACGAAATCGATGATGTTGTAACCTGACATATCCGGCATTTTCAGGTCCAACAACATCACGTCAAATGTGTCGTTTTTCAGAAAATCAATGGCATCCATGCCACTGGCGGCAGCTTCAACCTGGTATCCTGAAAGAGCAACCATTTTCTTCAGACTCTCTAGCTGAATTTGCTCATCATCAACAATCAGAACTCTTGCTGATGTCACTGCTGCATCTGGTTGTTTCATTGTCCCGGTACCTTTTTTATACAGTGTCTTTTGATTTACTCGTGCTATTTGTTGATTCAACGGAAATTTGAGGTATCAGGATCTGAAAATCTGTCCCTTTCCCTCGCCTGCTGCGACACGTAATTACGCCGTTCATCTCGTCAACCAGCTGCTTGACTATACTCAAACCTAATCCCTGGTGTTCGAAGCCCTTCTCAGAGGCCACCTCTTGAAATAGTTTGGCTGCAACCGCTTGCGGAATTCCCGGGCCATCATCCGATATCATAATTTCCACAAACAGTTCACCACCAACGTTTACAGGACTTGAGGTTCCGATCACGATGCATCCACTTTCGTCGAGTGCTTCCACACTATTTCTGAGGAGGTTCACCAGGATTTGCTTGATAGCGTCTCTGCTCTGATTCAGCCTCGGCACCACATCATCCAACTGTAGAACAAACTTTGTTTCAGGCGATGCCCCCTTAAATACACTTACGATATCACTAACTATTTCATTGATGTCTGCCATTCCCTTGCCTGGATCACTGTCAGTGCCCAATTCTGTAAATTTCTGCACTATCCCCGAAATTCTGCTAATTTCCTCACTAATAGTCTCCAGATCTTCCTGAACCGAAGATTCTTCATCCAGTTTTAAAGACAAAATCTTCATGTAATTCTGAACTATACTGAGTGGGTTATTGATCTCATGGGCTACTTCCCTTGCACGCCTCTGATAGTAGTCCAAATCTATGCTTGGTCCTTTCTCTTCTGCGACTTTTTCCGCCAACACATGCTCCTGGTATTGCCTGATGATCAAATCAGAAAATAGCGCCATCAAGTTTGTGTTAGTTAATAAATGCAAGCCCGAGTCTTCACCCGTACCACATACCAATACGGCGTTTATTTCCGACTCTTTGCTCAGGGGGATACATACAAGACCCTGCCCCCCTGCCAGTCGTGATAACTGTCGATCAACAATCGGCAAATCCGGTAGTTCATTGCTGCTCACAATTCGTCTTTCTTGCACACAACGCGCAAGAATGCTTTGTGCGGCTTCAACCGATACACTAAACCCGGAAACACTGGCACAAAAATCACTTGCCATTAACACCTGATGGTGTCTGTTGAATTCGAACAAAAAGCAGTTTTTGAGACCAAACATCAGCCGCGCAAATTTTTCAACACTAGCCCACCAGTCTGATGCGGTTTCTTGACGTTCCAGGTAGCCCTGAATGACGCTAATTACACTTGCATCGCTAACTGACTCTCTGAAGGTAGCCAGGGCTTCTGGCGCCTTCTGCACATCATCCAGAGAACTCCTGGTTTCGGGAATCCCCAATTCGAGTTTAATCAAAGTCAGACGGTCATGTGCGCCTGCAACAATTCTATCAAGCTGACTTCTTTCAAAGCCCAGCAAAGCATATGACTTGTGATAGCAATCATCGGTTAACCTGTGACTGGCTGATTTCAGCATTGGTGAGATAATTCGTGCCAGCGCAAGAGATCTAACAAGCCAATGTGAATCAATTAATGAGTCCACGGGGAGATAGTGAAAGCGAATAGCTTCAGATACCAATGCGTCGCTGTCGATAGAATCGATAAAATCAGCGGTTAACTCAAATCTGTTCTTGCCAAATTGTTCCGCTTCTTCAATCAATTCTTGTTCGGATATTCCGGAGACCTGGTTTGCTGTGTGAGCCTTTAGAAATTCCTGGTAGGCTTCACCCTCACTGGAAAGTAGTTGAATTTGACCCATTGCTGACAGCAGACCTGTTAAATAAGCAATGTGTGTTGGATCTGTATCACTGCCGGTCTTCTGATCAAGGTTTTGCACTATACTTTCACAGGTGACTGCCGTGGCGACTGACTGTAACCAGAGCTGCTCAATAAGAGGCTGCGCTTTACTCGATGGTTGTTTGCGTAACGTCTCGATACATAGAGTGATTGTGAAAGCTTTGGCCGCTTCGATGGTCAGATTCTTGTGCCAGTTTGACAGCGAATCTTCAGCAGATATCCGCATAAATTCAAGCACAAGCGTCGGATCACATTCAATAGTTGCAATCAACTCCTGTCTATTGCAACTTTCCTTTTCAACCAGAGTCAGGAGTTTCCCCAGGGGTTGGTGTATTCCGAGAAGATGCATACCTGATCGCACCAACACTACTTTAGCTCCTTGCCAGACATGCATTGCATTGTATGTGAATAATCGGAAAAAGTAGAAAATAAATGACTTACGCCTATTTATCAATGGAATTTATTCGAAATGGCAAAAACGGTTGCCATCTGATTGAGTCCGTTATACATTTTCAGGCCCGTTTCAGCATTCAGCCAAATAAAGAATATTCAAATGCCCAATTCAATCCGGAATACGTCACACCAGGCTGTTGACAAATTTGTTGTCAGATTACCCAGGTCCCTGAAAGAGGAGATAACCGCTTTTTCGAGACGGTATCATCGCAGCATGAATTCTGAAATCGTAATCCGCCTGGAAGAAAGTATCGCGGCAGAACAAGCCAACGCCAGGAATCAGGTCAAGAACCAGATAAATGAAGCTTCTCCTGTATCGGATAAAGAGATATTTAAAGAGGAACTATCCCCTTTCGAAACACGACTGATCATCTTCTACAGGCGATTATCGGAAAAAAAACGGCAGGCGTTGCTTTCCCTATTCGCTAACTAAATGAAAAACCTTGTCTGATCAGGATTTAGCTTAACAAATATCACAGAGAACCAGCCATGACCACAGATCAATTGAATGATCAACTACTCAGATTTCTTGATGCGTCACCGACACCGTTTCACGCCGTCCAGGAGATGGCAAATCGTCTTGAAAAGGCCGGGTTTCAATGCCTGCGTGAATCTGAAAGCTGGAATCTTCGCTCCAACAGTCGTTATTACACTAGCCGTAACGGATCATCCATCATCGCCTTCTCATTGGGTTCAGATCCGGTGTCCAATACCGGATTTCGAATGCTGGGTGCACACACAGACAGTCCCTGCCTGAAATTAAAACCAAATCCTGTGGTAGTAAAAAAAGGCTATTTGCAGTTAGGCGTTGAAGTTTATGGAGCCCTGCTGATGAATCCCTGGTTTGATCGGGATCTGTCACTGGCCGGGAGAATATCATATCGCAGCAAGAACGGAGAAATTCGTAGCGGTCTGCTTGATTTTACAGATCCAGTGGCGACAATACCCAGCCTGGCCATTCATCTTGATCGTGACGCAAACTCCGTTCACTCGGTTAATCCGCAGCTTCACCTTCTGCCGATTCTGATGCAATCTGATGAAAAACCAGCCTTCAACAAGTTGCTCCTGGCACAGGCAAAAAAACAAATCAACGACATCGAGAGAATACTGAGCTATGAATTAAATTTTTATGATACCCAACCTGCGTGCATGACGGGAATCAAGAGAGAATTTATCGCCAGTGCGCGACTTGATAATCTCTTGAGTTGCTTTACAGGCATGCGTAGTTTAATCGCAGCTTCGGATACCACCTCTTGTCTGCTGGTGTGCAACGATCATGAAGAGGTTGGAAGTACCTCAGCAGCTGGTGCTCAGGGTCCATTCCTGAGGTCTACTTTGGAGCGAATAGTGACCGACCGAAATGAATTTCACCGATGTGTATCTCAATCTATGTTGTTTTCTGTAGACAACGCTCATGGAATTCATCCCAACTATACCGATAAGCATGATGCCAACCATGGTCCACTATTAAACCAGGGACCAGTGATAAAAGTAAATGCTAATCAGAGATATGCCTCCAACAGTGAGACAGCTGCTTTTTTCCAGCAGCTGTGTGAGCAGTCTGGCGTTCCCTGGCAATCGTTTGTTGCCAGATCCGATATGGCGTGCGGCAGTACGATCGGTCCACTTACAGCCGCAGAAATAGGCGTTCGCACGCTGGATATAGGAGTTGCCACATTCGCCATGCATTCAATCAGAGAGATTTGCGGCAGTCTGGATCCGCAATATCTTTTCGATGTTTGCAAGGAATTCTTCAATTTTTCTGATCTACCCGACGGCCTATAACCGGGTTACTGCAAGACATAAGGGGTATTGGTGCTATGCCAACACACATTGAAACCCAGGAAATTCGCGCCTTCAAAACTGTCTGGGAAGAAAGCGGATTCAGCAAGGCCGCGGAAAAACTTCACGTCACACAATCAGCGGTTAGTCAAACAATCTCAAATCTTGAAAAAAAACTTAACACCCTGTTAATTGAAAGGACTAATCCGCTTGCCTTGACAGAATCGGGAATGAGATTTCTGAACTATGCTGAACTGGCCGTTAAAGAAGAGACAAATGTCTTAACGGATATCACCCACATCCGCAACGGTATCCTTTCTACTCTGGTATTGGCACTTAACAATACAGTGAGTCGTCTATACGCCAATGATTTACTTAATAAATACTACACCTTGAATCCACTCACTGGCCTGAAAGTTGACGTGATGCCCAGCCGGCAAATTATTTCCGCCGTTGCATCTGATTTATGGGAACTGGGATTTGGTCCGTTCCAACAACTGATGCCCGATTATTTCGATGTAATGCCTCTGTTTGAAGACACAAGAAAACTGGTTGTGTCCCAAAAACATCCTCAGTTGGCCGAATTGCAGAGCAACCCACAAGCGAGTATTCAAAAGGTTCCACTCATCGTCTCTCATCTGGATGACCCTGATCTACGTCCAGCTCTGGACAAGCTTCGCAACACCTTTGGCACCATTTGGGAAGTTAATGACCTGAAGTTAAGAATCAAACTTATCTCCCAGGGCATGGGTATCAGCTACCTGGATGGTAAATTGCTGGACGATCATCCGGATTGCGCTGATTTTGTCGCTCTTGCAGCATTACCTTTTTCAGAAATCCCGCTGACATTTGGCTTGTTCAACAGACGGGGTAAACACCTTTCCACCGGTGCCAGGCAGTTTATAGAAATTTGTAATGACTATGAGTTTAAGTAAGGACTCTCTCAGTTAGTGGTTAAATTACTCGATGGACTTAAGAAGCTTTTCTGCCCACTCCTTCAAATCGTCCAGGAGGCCCGGCTGGTCCTGACCGACGTCCGAACGTTTCAGCAATTCCAGACGCTTCAAATAATCATGGATTTTCTGACCATCCGACCACAACACACGTCGATATGCATTCCAGCGTTTTCGCTCTTCAACACTCAGATATTCAGGATGGTTTCTCGCCCTGTATCTAAAAACCATCTCGTCGAGTCGATCATCATGGAATTCGGGATGGAGATTCCGTAACGCGTCAGGAGTGCTGGATACAATCCCGTCCATTAGCGCTCGGTCTGCGGACGAAAAAAATCCGCCGCGGTATAACATCAAATCAGGATCAGTTTCTTGCGGCAATTCTACTGCGTTAAACGCATCCTGAATCTTCTCCACCACGCCGCTTGCACTTTGCAATTTGCGCATGTTTGTCAAACAGTATTCAAGATCAATCTCCAATCTTTCACAATTTGCTTCGGTAAGAGCATTCAAAGGCGCCACTGCTGGACAGCGGTTAATATGGATTGTCTTAAGAGGGATTCGCTCCTGCCCTTCCGGTAGCTGATCTTTCTGAGTAAAGACTTTGTGCCTGATATCCTCAGCATTCAACTCTATCAGTGGGGTCGGATCGATTGTCAAATCATAGGCGATGACACCGTTAGTGTTTTTCGGATGCGCCGCCATCGGCAGAACCACGGTCAGACAACCGTGAGCTGCCGGATACATGGAAGACACATGCACCACGGGAGCTTTACCCAGGGGATATAACTGACTCAGTACCTTTTGTTTCTTTCTCAGCTGAAATAAAAAGTCATACAGTCTGGGTTGTCGATTCCTGATCAATGCACTTAAGGCGATGGTCGCACGAACATCTGATAGCGCATCATGAGCATCTTCATGGCTTATGCCATTGGCGTTGGTCAATTTTTCAAGTCTGAAACTGGGCAACCCGGTTTCGCCAATGGGCCATTCGATGCCTTCCGGTCGCAATGCATAGCACATTCTCACCAGATCAATTATGTCCCATCGGGAATTCCCGCCCTGCCACTCTCGAGCATATGGATCCAGCAGGTTTCTGTACAGGGTGTGGCGAGTAAACTCATCATCAAAACGCAAGTTGTTATAGCCAACTACACAGGTCCCCGGCTGAGAAAACTCGGTGAGAATTGTGCCTATAAACCGGTCCTCGGACAGGCCCTTTTGCGTCAGCTCACTGGGGCCAATACCCGTTACAAGCATAGCTTCCGGCACCGGCAGAATGTCATCACTCAACTTACAGTATAAAACCGGTGATTCAGAAAGCACATTGAGTTCAAGATCAGTTCTTATTCCGGCAAATTGCGCAGGACGATCACGAGCGGCATCCGTACCGGTAGTCTCATAATCGTGCCAATACATTGTGTCCGGCATGATGCTATCTCCAACAATCCTGTGATCTTTCATACATTATGGTCATGCTACCCCAACAATCCATGGTGTTCATCTTTGTCCGGCGCGCATCTGCGGATAATTGATGTGTATAATCAAATCAATCTGTATCGCCACTCAATTTTTGTCTATGCCGCATCCAGTAAAAAGGAGAAATAACTCTCCCGTAGCTCTTGTTCTGGGCCCCATAATTGCCGGGCTTTGTTATATCGTGCTGCAACAATTCGGCTGGAACACCGCAGTTTGCTGGACTGCTGCGATCACTCTGCTATGTGCTGCATGGTGGATTTTCGAACCTATCCCAATACCAGCGACGTCCTTAATCCCATTGGCAGCACTACCCGTGGTGGGTGTATTAACGCCAGCGCAAGTAGGTGAATCGTACGGCAGCCCCCTTATACTGTTACTCCTCGGCGGGTTCATCCTGTCCACAGCTATGGCACGCAGCGGAGCTCACTTGAGAGTTGCCCTGACGATGATCCGATTGTTTGGCGGTAACAGCAGCCGCAGCCTGGTTTTTGGTTTTATGACCGCTGCTGCCGTATTAAGCATGTGGATTTCAAATACAGCAACAACTCTAATGCTGCTACCGGTAGCTCTGGCAGTTCTGGAGAAATCGGAAGATCAGAATCTGGCAATTCCATTACTACTGGGAACTGCCTATGCTGCCAGCCTGGGTGGTATCGGTACGCCGATCGGCACACCTCCAAACCTTGTGTTTCGTGAAATTTACATGATCAACACCGGTGAAGAAATCAGTTTTCTGAAGTGGATGAGTTGGGGGGTACCCGTCGTTTTGCTATTTTTACCCTTGATGGGTCTATGGCTGACTCGGAATCTGACCTATAAGGGGATCGTTGAAATGCCGCATGTGGGTCCATGGGACAGTGATGAAAAAAGGGTATTCATTATTTTCAGTCTTACCGCTTTGGCATGGATTACCCGGCAACAACCTTTTGGCGGCTGGAGTGAACTGTTTAATCTTCCGGGGGCAAATGATGCCAGTGTTGCACTTACCGCAGTAGTCATCATGTTCATCGTACCGAACGGCAAGGGGGAGAAACTTCTGGAATGGGACGATGCGGTGAAGATACCCTGGGGCATGTTAATCCTGTTCGGCGGGGGTATTGCTATCGCCAAGGCTTTTGTTGTTTCCGGGCTCAGTTCAACATTGGGAGAGCTGCTGTCCGGAATCGCCGAGTGGCCTGTAATTCTCATGATGGCGGCACTTTGTCTGTGTCTCACTTTTATGACAGAGATGACAAGTAACACCGCAACAACAACGCTTATGATGCCTATTCTCGCAGCTGCGGGGATTGCTGCAGGAATTGATCCCGCTCTGCTCATGGTACCAGCGGCTATGAGCGCCAGCTGTGCGTTCATGCTTCCCGTGGCGACGGCACCCAACACGATTATGTTTAGCACCGGACGATTCAGCACCCTGACAATGGTCAGGGAAGGATTCCTTTTAAACCTGATAGGCGTGATCGTTATAACGTTGGTCTGTTCAACCCTGGTCTAATGCAGGTAACCTCCGGGTAACAGTGGCATCAAATGATTGATTATATCCGAGTGTAGAGTATCGAACTAACTGGTTCTTGTCCGGATGCGGCCCACCGGATTCAAAAACCGCAGGAGTTAGTTCATTGGTAAGTGCTTGATTTGTAACTCTAACAATTTTGATGTTTTGTGAATGCTGGTTAAATATAGCACTTTACGGACAGGAACTAACTAGCAATACAAGCAATACTCTGCATTCATTGTTATTATCCTGTCAATTTAGTTTATGATTAGATATCCCGGGTCGACTGGCAATAAGTGATGTTGCATTTCCTTCCAGGTCCAATCAAGGGCGTTATCGCCATCTTGCTGATTTCCATGAACACCCTGCTTATATGTCTGTCTATCTATCCGATAGCTCTCATACGATGGCTTTTCCCCAGGGCATTCAAGCCCTTTTGGACACGCTTCATGTCCGGTATGGCGGATTTCTGGATCACCACTAATAATTTTGTCCTTGACCTTACCCAGCGATTAGAACTTGATGTTCAGGGACTCGAAAACCTGCACCGGGATCAGTGGTACCTGGTTACCTGCAATCACCAGACCTGGGCGGACATACTCTTGCTGCAACGCATATGCCTGCCACGAATTCCAATGCTGAAATTTTTCCTCAAGCAAGTGTTGATATGGGTACCTGTCATTGGCATCGCATGGTGGGCGCTGGATTTCCCGTTTATGAAAAGATATACCAGGGAACAAATAGAAAATCAGCCGGATCTACAGGGGAAGGATCTGGAAACAACCCGTATGGCCTGTGAGGTATTCAAAACCGCCCCGGTCAGTGTTCTGAATTTTCTAGAGGGAACTCGCTTCACACCTCTAAAACACCAGAATCAGCAATCGCCGTATAAACATCTTCTAAAACCCCGGAGTGGGGGAACTGCTTTGGTATTGAATGTATTGGAGCAGCAAATCGATGTCCTGATAGACATTACAATCGTTTATCCTGAATCGGCAAAAGGTTTCTGGGACTTCCTGTGCGGTCGCATTCCAAGGGTGATTATAAGAGTAACGCAAATCCAGATTCCTCGGGAACTCTGTCAGGGCGATTATGAGAAAGATACTGAGTTCAAAACCGAGTTTCAGAATTGGATCAATCAAATTTGGGTGAAAAAAGATTCTCTAATAGAAGATATTTTGTCGGGTTAGGCAGACATCACGCCATGCAACATTCCCAATACTACTAGGCTTTCAGATCTGAAATGTACAAGGATTATTTTGGATTAATTGACGACCCCTTTTCTATTGCACCGAATCCGCAATATTTATACATGAGCGAAGGCCACCGGGAAGCCCTGGCGCATCTGCTTTACGGTGTTACCATGGATAGCGGTTTTATCCTGCTCACGGGCGAGGTTGGCACAGGCAAGACGACTGTCTGCCGCTGCCTGCTTGAACAGATTCCCGATAATGCGGACATCGCTTTTATATTAAATCCCAAAATGACGTCACACGAGCTACTCGCAGCCATTTGCGATGAACTCGACATCAACTATCCGGAACATGCCAGCATCAAGGTGTTAATTGACGCGCTAAACGATCATCTATTGAAATCACACGCCAGATCCAGAAAGACTGTCCTGATAATCGATGAAGCACAAAATCTTTCTATTGACGTATTGGAGCAGCTTAGATTACTCACAAATCTTGAAACGAATCAAAACAAATTAATACAGGTTATCCTCCTGGGTCAGCCGGAACTCAACACCATGTTGGCAAGAAACGAGCTCCGACAATTGGCTCAACGTGTGACGGCACGGTTTCATCTGGAAGCGCTGAACCAGGCGGAGGTGGTCAACTATGTCAAGCATCGACTAGCGGTCGCCGGAGCCAGAGGGAACCTGTTTCCTGACAGGGTCATAAGAAAAATATTCAAGAAGAGCGGCGGCATTCCCCGCCTGATAAACCTGCTGTGCGATAGAGCATTGCTTGGCACCTATGCACAGAACAGGCTCACTGTGGATAACAATACCGTTGATCAGGCGGCAAAAGAGATCTTTGGCTCTCCGGCAGCATTCAGGATTCCCAACTCGGTTGTTCTGGCCAGCCTGGTTCTGGTGAGTGGCGGTGCGATAGCCTGGTCAGTCTCCCAGTTTCAACGTGATGCTCAACAGCCATTAAGTGTAATGCCACAGCATGAAGAGATTCTACTGCCAGCCGAAACTCAGACGCTATTTGACCCACAGACAACTGGTGCGGGACCAAACCCCACCGAAATTGAGAGTGCCAGTGAGCCGCAATCCACACTGACATTAGTAGCACCGCAGACCAATGCCATGCTACGGCCTGTGAATGATGCTACCGCAGCAGCCGAGTCGGCAGTTATTGACTCTCTGGCCGACATTTTACGGGTTCCGGAAGCATTGCAATTTGAACTCGCCTTTAAAGGCTTACTGGAAAGTTGGTCTATCGATATGCCCATGGATCTGAAAGGAGAACCATGCAGTTTGGTCGTAGCACACAACCTGAGATGTCTCTCCCGTATTGGTAGCCTTCGAGAACTCTCGCATATTAATCGACCCGCGATTCTTACATTTCTGTACCGTGACGGTCAGTATAGGTATGCCACACTCTCCTCGATGCGAGAATCGAGCATAACGCTGGAGATAAACGGCGCGCAATATAATATTGCTCCGGCCGATCTAATAAACCATTGGACAGGTAACTACACGCTGTTATGGAGTATGCCTCCCGATCACAGAATTTCGATTAAACCAGGCGATTCCGGGAGAGATATAGTCTGGCTCGACGCACATCTTTCCGAAATACTGGATAACGAGCCGCGAGCCGTCGAAGATCTTGTCTTCGATGCTGTACTCCAGGAACAGGTCAGGATGTTTCAGCTCTCTGCGGGCCTTATCCCTGATGGGATTGTCGGAACAAATACGTGGATACAGATCCATAGCAGGGCGCTGAAAGACGTGCCCATGATACGGGACTACTAGAGTAACCTTGTGTCTTATATTCTCGATGCGTTAGATAAAGCAGAGCAGGATCGGCAGCACAAAAAAGCACCGAATCTCAAGACTGCTCATACAGTTGTCACTGAGCCTGGCAGGATTCACACTGGATTATGGATAACCGTGTTGATTTTGGTGACCCTGTCGTTGGCCCTAATCGTGTATCAAAGCAGGGATTGGATCTGGTCGCCAGAGCCGATCCTTGTCGGGACGAGAGTCAAGTCCACTGCCCTGTCTGCTCCGACCTCTTTGGTGTCAGCAGGAGACCTGGACAAAGGTTCATTGGCACCACTCGATATCGAGGCGCCTGAAGAGTCCAGGTCTGTCCCCATACAAAAGCAACCAGAAGTGTCCAAATTCAACCTTGCTAACAATACGACTGAGCAATTGCCAGTCGTTCCAGAAATCACTGAAATTCTCAGCATCAACGATCTGCCCTTATCCATCCAGCGACAAATTCCGGATCTGACTTTTTCAACCCATATCTACGCCAGTGATGCAGCCTGGCGTATGGTGGGAATTAACGGCAAGAGCCATAAGCAAGGGGATATCGTTGCAGGCAATCTGGTACTGCAGGAAATTACCGAACAAGGTGTCGTGCTGGGTTTTGAGGGATACAGTTTTACTATCAGTATTCTAAAAAACTGGTCGTCTCAGTAGATACAATGGGCTTACCTGCCATCGATAACGGCTGAGCCTCCCTGCAATTGCCTTAGTTGAGTATTCAAATCCGAGAGTTGTCTGTTCAGAAGCCTACGATGTTCGTCGATTGCCTCAATCGCTTCCTGAATGCTTTTTTGCTTACCGGTCAGTGAAGTGAGCTGACGATTAACTCCCTTTATTTCGACAACCTGATCCTGTATCTGTCCTCTAACAAGAATAATCTGTGTAATCAGTTCGTTATTATCATCCAGCAGACCCTGCTGCACAGCCTTTACCTCTTTGCTCATCCTTTCGAAGCCGGACACAACAGATCCTAACTGGCGCGTAAGTTCACTAACGTTATTCCCGGCTTGCTGAATATTGGTTTTGTTCTTGCTAATGGTTGACTGATTATCCTGAATCCACTTCTTGTTTCGCTTGTTAGATACATCCCAAAGTTTACGGATTTCATGTTGATTGGCTTCGAGCTGGCCGTTTATTGACATCAGGGTTTTAGAAACATCCGTGCCCGTGGCATTTAGCCTTTTTTCCAATTCAATGACATTCTCCTGTCCTTTTGCCAGAAGAATATTGGCACGTTCCAGCTTCTTCTGCACTTCGTATACCGCATAACCGCCGATACCCATCACGATGGCCATCAGCACGATGACAAACACCAGCATACCATTGAAATTATTCTGCCGCGGTGCATCCGCTCGGCCGCCTCGCCCCTGAATTCGCTTGTAGGAGGCAACCTCATCCTTGGCAGGCACAATACTATGTAAGCTATCAATATCCTTTGTTCTATCGTTCATCGGTTTCTCAATCCATCAACAGATAATGAAATCAAAAAGGGCTCATGAGAGAGCCCTTTTTTTAATTTCGGCTGTAATAGACGACAATTACAGCAAAGCAATTATGCCATATAGCACTACAGTCAATCCCAGTCCGCATCCAATAACGCCTTTCACACTGGTCATGGGACCCTGTTTACCCATTATCCCGTTTCCTTCCAGAACCAGAATTATCAGCATTATCAGCCCTATCGCAACAGTGCTCGCTGAGGTAAGCAGTCCATGCGACATATGCATGGAAGAACCCATGAAAAACAGCATGGGCATTGAGAAAAGTGTGTTGGTCCTGGATGCAAGACCGGCTTTTGCAAGTGCACCAGCGGCATTCGGGTCTGCCTCTCCGCCTTCTGCAACCTGTGTTGCCGAAGCAATGACGATTTTTTGCTTGGGCCAGATAATCAGCCAGACATTCAGAAACATCAAGGTACCCAATACTGCCCCAACTGTGATGTCGGAGGATAAGTTGCTGCCCCGGTATGCCAGCATCAGAATTCCGGTGATGAAGGTCAGCATAGCACCCCACCTGAACCACCAAAGAGCCCGAGGGACCAGTTTTTGGATGGCACCGGCTTTGTGCGAATCTTCAGCTTCCTTGAAGTATTCGGTCTGTACGAAATTAAAGTAATACAGTAAGCCTATCCATGTAATTCCCGCGAGGAAATGTATGTAACGAAACAGGTAATCCATACCGGCTGATGTAAACAACGCAATATCCATGTGTACCCCCTATTTATAATTGTATTTCCGGTTCTACTCTGTATTGCTGACAGCGATGCATATCAATTATTAAAGGCCCTGATTTTTCTGTGCGTTTACTCTAACTACGTAATATAGGATCATGATAACATTGAATTTTTATCTTTACCAACTTCTGTTGCAGCTAACCTTGCCATATAACTACAATTCAACTTATTCCCATGAATCTCCGGTTATAATCTTTCCTTTGACCAGCGCTCTTTGACCAGCGCAATCATGCAGCTTTCAAACTCAAAAAAAAAGCCCCGATAAACGGGGCTTTTCTTATCACTCGGCTCGTGTAAGTGATAATCGGCGAAACAGACTTACATCATTCCGCCCATACCACCCATGCCGCCGCCCATATCAGGCATTGCTGGTGCAGGTGGTGAATCGTCAACTGCTTCAGCTACCATACATTCAGTGGTAATCATCAAACCGGCAACGGATGCCGCTGCCTGTAAGGCTGCGCGCGTCACCTTTGCTGGATCAAGGATACCCATCTCGATCATGTCACCATACTCACCGGTTTGTGCATTGTAGCCTTCATTGCCACTCAACTTCTTGACCTTGTCCAATACCACGGAACCTTCAGCTCCCGCATTTTCGACAATCTGTCGCAGCGGAGTTTCCATTGCACGTCGACACAGATTAATACCGACATTCTGGTCTTCATTGTCACCCTTTAAGCCGCTGATCGCCTGGAGCGCTCTAACAAGCGCAACACCACCACCGGCAACTACACCTTCTTCAACAGCAGCTCGTGTTGAATGCAGTGCGTCTTCTACACGCGCTTTCTTCTCTTTCATCTCAACTTCGGTAGCAGCGCCCACCTTGATGACGGCTACACCACCGGCCAGTTTCGCCACGCGTTCCTGTAACTTCTCGCGGTCATAATCTGAAGTGGTTTCCTCGACTTGAGTTCGAATCTGGTTAACACGCCCTTCGATCTCGTCATGCTTACCGGCGCCATCAATGATGGTCGTATTTTCCTTGGTCATGCTGATTCGCTTGGCTGAACCCAGGTCTTCCAGAGTGGTTGCCTCAAGGCTCAAGCCAACTTCCTCGGAAATCACTGTACCACCCGTGAGAATCGCGATATCTTGTAACATCTCTTTCCGGCGATCACCAAACCCGGGTGCTTTTGCTGCGGAAACCTTTACGATGCCACGCATGTTGTTTACAACCAGCGTTGCCAATGCCTCACCTTCAATATCTTCGGCGATAACAACCAGGGGCTTACCCGATTTGGCTACAGCTTCCAGAATAGGCAGCATGTCGCGGATATTCGAAATCTTCTTGTCGAACAGCAGTATGTAGGGCTCTTCCATTTCCGCACTCATACTTTCTTGCGTATTGATGAAATAGGGAGACAAATAGCCGCGATCAAACTGCATTCCTTCCACGATATCCAGTTCATTCTCCAGTCCACTGCCTTCTTCGACGGTGATCACACCTTCTTTGCCAACTTTTTCCATCGCTTCAGCAATGATGTCACCCACCTGGGTATCGGCATTCGCTGAAATACTGCCTACCTGAGCGATCGCTTTGGTGTCGGTGCAGGGCGTAGACTGTTTTTCGATTTCTTTAACAATTGCTATAACAGCCTTATCGATACCGCGCTTAAGATCCATTGGATTCATACCAGCAGCTACTGATTTCAAGCCTTCAGTCAAGATAGATTGAGCCAGAACTGTCGCTGTGGTGGTGCCATCGCCTGCCACATCAGATGTTTGTGAAGCAACTTCCTTCACCATCTGCGCGCCCATATTCTCAAACTTGTCTTTCAGTTCAATCTCTTTGGCCACGGATACACCATCTTTGGTTACTGTAGGTGCACCAAACGATTTGTCCAGCACCACATTACGGCCCTTGGGTCCCAGGGTTATCTTTACAGCATCCGACAGCACTTTGACACCGGCTAACATACTTTGACGAGCGGAATCGCCAAATCTCACTTCTTTAGCGGTCATGATTCTTTACCTTTTTTAATATCTTTAAATTAATTTGTTAGAAAATCCGGTTTATTCAATGACACCGAAGATTTCACTTTCATTCATGATCATCAATTCTTCACCATCAATCTTCACCGTGCTGCCAGAATACTGGCCAAACAGCACTTTATTACCGACCTTGACATCCATAGCCTGAACTCCCCCATCGTCCAGTTTCTTTCCTGGACCCACTGCGAGAACTTCGCCCTGAGATGGCTTTTCGGTCGCCGAATCAGGGATAACAATCCCACCAGCGGATTTGGTTTCTTCATCCATGCGGCGAACAACCACACGGTCATGTAACGGACGAATATTCATTTAAATCTCCCATTTGTCTTTGTTCAAACAGCTTTTCGGGCCGCGTGTCCTTTAATTGAAGGCATTATCACCTCTGACGAGACATTTAGCACTCTCGGTCGAAGAGTGCTAATGATAGCCATGCTTCAGCTGGAGTCAACACCTTGTGCAATTGTATAATTCACCGGGTTGATGCTCGAGGACATGACAAAATGTCCCACCACTCCCGGATCAGCTGTCTATATAGGGATGAATATCCCGAATACAAGATGCCGCCCTAAAAAAGTTACCTGGCCGTCAGATATTGAAAACTGAGGAAATAAAGGATTTCAGAGCAAAAGTATGGCATATCACCCATTCCATACCCTGGGGTCGGGTCGCTACATATGGTCAGATAGCCAGACAGGCCGATCATCCCCATCAGGCCAGGCTGGTAGGCAAGATCCTGTCGCAGTTACCCGCGACTAGTCATCTACCCTGGCACAGGGTGTTGAATGCACAGGGCCGAATCACCAGCCCGGGCAGCGATGCACAAAAATTACGGCTGGCAGACGAGGGCATTGTTCTGGTGCATGGCAGGGTCAATTTAAAACTCTACCAATGGGAAATCGAGGCCACACGGGGGTCAGCCGATTAGGAGACTGTCCGAGATGTCGGACAGCCTCCTACAGAACATCTTGAGCGGTAGATCCAGCAGGAAGCTTTGGCCTGTGCCGCAGCAAAATAAGAACAAGCATAATCGCCGGAATTCCGATCACTGCCGCAAACAGGAAAAAGTGGATGTAGCCATAGCCATCTACAATCACTCCGGAAAAACCACTGATGAACTTTCCAGGTAAAGTCATGAGAGAACTGAAGAGTGCATATTGTGTCGCCGTGTAAGATCTGTTCGTTAAACTCGACAAGTAGGCGACGAAAGCGGTCGCTGCAAATCCACCACTCAGATTGTCTGCACTGATAACCAGGGCAAGCCATTCGATTTGCGGCCCTGTTACGGCCAGGACAACAAATAGCAGATTAGTTGCCGCAACCGCAATTGCACCCACCAGCAGCGGCTGCAATATGCCAAATCGGATCACTATTAAACCGCACAGTGCCGATCCTGCGATTGTCATAACAAAACCAAAGACTTTCGCAATGCTTGCAATTTCAGATTTCGAGAAGCCGAGGTCCAGATAAAATGGGTTTGCCATTATTCCCATGGCTATATCGCTGAGTCGAAAGCAGGCGATAAAAAGCAGAATTACCACTGCGAAGCGACCATTTCTTTCAAAGAACTCAACGAATGGACAGACTACCGCGCCAATGAACCAGGCCTCCAGATTTCTGAGCCACAATACCTTGTGCTGATTTCTCAAGAAGTAATCCACCACGCGCTGTTCAGACTCAATGGATTGTTGCCTGATCGAGTGATCCGGTTCATCAATGAGTAAAACAGTTATCATACCGACACTCATCAGACCGGCCATAACCAGGTACGATGTGCGCCAATCATAATAATCTGCCAGATAGAGTGCGCCTGCACCCGCAACCAATAAGGCGACTCTGTAACCAAAGATGTAACTGGCTGACATGGCACCCTGATACTGATCTTCCTCGGCCTCAATACGATATGCATCGATAGCAACATCCTGGGTCGCAGAAGAAAATGCCACCAGCAGCGCTAACATCGCAACAACGATAAGGCTCCGGCCTGGGTCTAACGTTGACATTATCAGCAGACCTGTGGCGATTCCGGCCTGCCCAAGAATAATCCAGCTTCTACGCTGGCCCAGAAGCACTAACAATCTCGGCAGTTTGACCCGATCAACTATCGGTGCCCAGAACACCTTGACCGAGTATGTGAGTCCAACCCAGGCGAAAAAACCGATGGCGGAACGAGTGACTTCTGCATCTGTCAACCATGCCGTCAGTGTCGAGAATACCAGGAGGTAAGGTAAACCAGCCGAGAAGCCCAGGAAAGTCATCGTGATCACGCGGGGGCGCGAATAGACGGACAGAGCTTCCTTCCAACTCTGGTGTGTTGATTTCACAGTACGCTTATCCCGGCACTAACCCGCTAATCCCTGAAATTATTAAATTGCAGTGGCAGATCAATATCCGCATCCTTCACCATCGCAATAGTTTTTTGCAGATCATCTCTTTTCTTGCTGGATATTCTCACCTTCTCGCCCTGAATTGCTGCCTGAACCTTCATCTTCTGTGCCTTTACCAGCTTAACGATCCGCCGTGACAGATCACCATCAATACCCTGTCTCAGGGTGATGATCTGTCTGGCCTGCTTGCCCGTCATTACTGGATCACCCACCTCCATACACGCAACATCGACTCCGCGTTTGGCAAGCTTGGCAGTTAACATATCCAGCATCTGTTGCAATTGAAAGTCAGCCTCTGCGGTCATATGTACGAGATTCTCTTCCCGCTTGAAATTGGCATCGACACCTTTAAAATCAAATCGGGTGGACACCTCTCGATTGGATTGGTCAACAGCATTATTGACTTCAACCAAATCCACTTCGGATACAATATCAAATGAAGGCATGGGATTAGTTCCTCCGCTTAAAAAATTTGTTACAATCACTTTCTGAGTGTATTCTGGTCAGCTCACTAGGATATCAAATTCCTGGGCAAACCGCGTGTAAATTATGGCCGCATCTAATGTTTCAATTCTCGTCGTTGATGATTCACAATCAGCGAGTAACGAACTCGAACAGATATTGCTTAACGCTGATTTCTTCAATGTGCAGTTTTGTAATGGCCCCTTCGATGCAATGCAATTTCTGGAAAATAATCCTGTCCAGATACTCCTGATAGCATGGCACATGGAAGACATGGACGGCCTTGAATTAGCCGCCCACGTCAAAGAGATGGACGACGAGCTGATACGCTACACCTACATCATTCTGTATTCTTCAGAAGCACCAGATCAAAAGATAAAAGAGGCGTTCAAGCAAACCATTGATGGCTTTCTGCTTAAGCAAAATCTGCATTCACAACTAGCATCCATGATGTATGCCGCTGAAGGCGTTACAAACAAATTCGATCACTTGCTGAATGTCGTACATGAATTGGAGAACGAGTGCAAATCACTCAGAACAGGACAATTGCAGGATCCCTTGACGGGTCTGGGGAATCGTCGTCAAGCCAAACAAAGCTTGTCAGATACGATCAGGCAGATAGAATCCAGAGGTGGCGCTGTCTGTCTTCTTCTCATAGAAGTGGAGAATTATCAACAGGTGCAGGACGAGCATTCAGTAAGTGTGGTGAGAGAACTCATGACGGTATTAGCAAAACGGTTGTTGCAGCTGGTACGACCGCTGGATGTTGTGACCTACTTCGCGGAAGGGCAATTCGCGGTGATTCTGCTCCAACCCAGTATAGATCAATGTACACCAGATTGTTATCGTCGAATCTTCGATGGCCTCAGACTCAAGAGCTACATGACGTCCGCTGGCTATCTTTCCATATCAATCGGCATGAGTATCTGTGCCAGCGAAGCGCTGACGGGTCCACCAAACATCGATGAAGTCATCAGAGTGGCTGAAGCCAATTTGAGCAAGTCAGTTACCACCGGAGAAATTCATGTTACACATCTTAATGTGTAAGATCTTTCGCCTGCGTTCTACCCTGATCGAGCACACAATCAGGTCAATAGTTGCAAGGTAATGATTCCTCCAACACCTGAACAGAGGGACTGGCACATCCTGGGAGCAGGTGCGATGGGTTGCTGGTGGGGTAGTCGACTTCTCAAACAAGGGCATAGGGTGAAGCTGCTGATGCGGAATCGTCCACCCGATAGAGCCCGAATAATTGTTGAACACAACAATCATCAGGATCATTTCAACTGTGACACAACGCAGATCGAATCTGCAGTACCGCCTGAATCCACAACCTCTCTATTGGTTGCTCTTAAAGCTCACAATACGCTTGATGCACTGACATCTATATCTGACCTGTTGCCGTATTACCCGGTGATCCTATTGATGCAAAACGGTATGGGTGTTGTGGAGCAGATCCGGCATGCACATCCTGATCTTCCTCTGTTGATTGGTATCACCAACCAGGGTGCATACAGGGTGGATACCTTACATATCGTGCAGGCAGGACAAGGCGAGACCTGGCTAGGTTGTTTACCCAGCGAGGCTGTTCAAACCGGACCTGATGCGGTGGAAGATCTTGTCAATATATCTCCAGGGCCGGTGCGATGGGATCCGCGCATATTAAGCCGTCAGTGGATCAAACTCGCTGTAAACTGCGTCATTAATGGCCTGACCATGGTTGAAAATTGCCGCAACGGTCAATTAACACTGCCGACTTACAGAGAGCGTATTACCAACCTTTGTGAAGAGATTGAAACAGTTATGTCGAATTATGTTAGCAGTGATGCAACGCTAATACTGCAGCAAGAGGTGCTTCGAGTCGCGGCAGCTACCAGGGAAAACTATTCATCAATGCTGCAAGATGCGCAAAATGGGCGAACCACTGAAGTTGAATATCTCAACGGGTATCTTTGCCAGCGGGCAGATAGCCTCAATATTGCCGTTCCTGAGAATCAAAAATTGTATGCAGAGATAAGGACAGTTACCGCAACAAGAACTGCACTATAATCAGATTTTCGGGTCTGATTTAAGATGAAGAAATCTCTGATTAATACCGAAAAGGATCATAATGGGTAAGCGACTTTCAAAAATCTACACACGCACGGGTGATGATGGAACCACGGGACTGGGGGATGGTACGCGCATTAAAAAAGACCATGTCAGAATGGATCTCATCGGCACGGTTGATGAGATAAACAGTTTATTGGGTTTGCTGGGAGCGGAAATTCCCCGGCAAGAAAGTATTCATGAACTCATTCTCACTTGCCAACATCGATTGTTTGATCTTGGAGGTGAATTATCCATCCCCGGTTATTCACTCATATCTTCCGAGCATGTGGATTTTCTCGAATCCCGGATTGATTTGTTGAATAAAGAGCTCCCTGCCCTGGAGAACTTCATTCTTCCTGGCGGATCAAGACCGGCAGCAATTTGTCACCTTATTAGAAGCGTTAGCAGAAGAGCAGAACGATTGATGGTCACATTATCGAGTGCCCAGGATATCAACCCGAGTGCCATGCCATTTATAAACAGGTTCTCGGATCTGTTTTTTGTCCTTGCGAGAACGCTCGCACGAAGCAACGGAGCTGAAGAGATTCTGTGGGACCAGGATCTTTAAAGTAACATTAACCTGGTGTCACTCAATACCCGTGCCAGATGATCAGTAAACCGGGCTGCTTCAGCCCCGTCAATCGCTCGATGATCATAGGACAGGGCTAAGGGCAGTATGGTTCGCGGTTTAAAATCTTCGCCATCATAGACGGCTTCAATTCTTGCTCGCGACACACCGAGTATCGCTACTTCCGGTGCGTTAACAAGAGGAGTAAAGGATGTTCCACCTATTCCACCCAGGCTGGAGATGGTGAATGTAGCTCCCTGGAGTGCATCAATATTCAGGCTTTTTTCCCTTGCCTGCCTGGCCAGATTAGCACTCTCCCCCGCTAATGCAATCAAACCCTTTTTATCGGCATCCCTGATTACCGGCACTACCAGACCGTCTTCGGTCTCCACCGCAATGCCGATGTTGATGTACTTCTTATGAATAATGTGTTCACCGTCCGGATGCAAAGAAGCATTGAATTGAGGGTAAGTCTGCAAGCCTGAAACCACGGCTCGAATGAAGAATACCAGGGGAGTCATTTTTATGCCCTGCTCTGCCAGTCTGATATTCTGTTCCTTGCGAAAGCTTTCAAGCCCGGTGATATCGGCCTGATCAAACTGAGTAACCAGTGGAATATTCAGCCAACTTCGGTGCAGATTACGCGCACTTGCTTGCTGTATCCGGGATCTGGAAACTACTTCCACTTCACCAAATTTAGAGAAGTCAACTTCAGGCATGGCAGGAATCCCGGCGCCAACTGCATCGGATACCTGCTGTGAAAGTCTGTTTTTTACATACGCAACCACATCTTCTTTTATCACTCTTCCAAAATTGCCACTTCCAGTTACCCTTGACAGATCCACACCATATTCACGGGCTTGCTTACGCACCGACGGCCCGGCATGCACTTTTGACTTTGCAGTCGGGTCTCTATCCAGGTTCTCCCGGGATTGCTCCTGCAGCACTGCTTCTTGTTGGGTTACTGTCTCTGGTCGATGTTGTCGTGCCTCACTAACAATATCAATGCTACTCGCTACTTCTTCTGAATGCTCTATTTCCTGCGGAAGTTCTTTGATCTCAGTCAACATCACCAGGATGGTATCACCGGCATCCACTTTGTCCCCCACTTTTACTTCAATTGATTCCACCACCCCTTCCACCGGGCTGGGAATCTCCATACTGGCTTTATCCGATTCCAGAACCACAAGCGAATCATCCCGACTTACCTGATCCCCTTGCTTCACCAGAATTTCGATAACCTCTACATCGGAAGCCTCTCCGATATCTGGCACACATACTTTTTCCTTCATCATGGTTGGTCCATTAGTTGTTTTACGTCAAACATGGATCCGGTTTATCCACACTTACAATGTATTTTTTTATGGCTTCTACAACGACATCCGAGGCAATCTTCTGCGCTTTCGCCAGTTCTGTAAGTGCCGCAACGACAATGAAATAACGATCTACTTCAAAAAAATGTCTTAGCTTTGCCCGCGTATCGCTGCGACCAAAACCATCGGTTCCTAACACCCGATAAGCACCTGGCACATACTCTCTGATCTGATCCGCATAGATCTTCATATAGTCAGTAGATGCAATGACAGGTCCTTTGGTATTTTCAAGTAGCCTGGTCACATAGCTTTTACGCGGAGCTTCTTGCGGATGCAACATATTCCAGCGACTCACAGCCAATGCCTCCCTGCGCAACTCAGTAAAACTGGTGACACTCCATACATCGACGCATATATTGAATTCTGTCTTCAAGATGGCAGCGGCAGAAAGCACCTCCCGCAAGATGCTTCCGGAACCGAGCAACTGAACCGTTAATTCAGCAGGGTCACTCTTTCTACTACCCTTGCCCGTTGGTTTACTATTTCTTTCCAGCAGGTACATTCCCCTGGTAATACCCTCTTCCACTCCTTTGGGCATCTCCGCCTGGGGATAGTTCTCGTTCATAATAGTGATGTAATAAAACACTGAATTCCTGTCCGAGTACATCTCCTGCAAGCCGCGTTGAATAATTACCGCAAGCTCATATGCATAAGTGGGATCATAGGCTCGAAGATTGGGAATAGTCGATGCCAACACGTGGCTGTGCCCATCCTGGTGCTGTAACCCCTCGCCATTAAGTGTAGTCCTGCCAGAAGTTCCCCCTATCAGGAAGCCTCTGGCCTGTATATCACCTGCTGCCCAGCACAGATCGCCAACTCGCTGAAATCCAAACATGGAGTAGAAAATATAGAACGGAATCAGTGCACAATCATGATTGCTATATGCGGTTGCAGCAGCCAACCAGGCCGCAAATGCGCCTCCTTCATTTATGCCTTCCTCCAATACCTGCCCGTTAACATCCTCCCGGTAATACATAACCTGCCCTGAATCGGCCGGTTCATATAATTGCCCCCTGGATGAATAGATACCTAATTGGCGAAACATGCCTTCCATGCCAAATGTCCTTGCTTCATCAGGTACTATAGGCACTATCTTTTTGCCGATTCGCCGATCCTTGATCAATGTCGATAGCAAGCGCACAAAAGCCATGGTGGTCGATATTGCTCTCTTGCCTGTTCCTTGCAGGTGACTTTGCAGGTCGCTCAGATCGGGAACTTCGAGCGCCTCAAAATCATTCTTCCGCTGCGGTAGAAACCCACCAAGAGATTCTCGCCGTTCGCGTAAATAAACCATCTCGGGACTATCCGGCGGTGGACGATAGTAGGACACTTTCTTCAGCTCGGAATCTGGTAACGGAATGCCAAACCTGTCCCGGAAATTTCGCAGACTCTCCAGGTCAATCTGCTTCACCGCGTGGGAGATATTCTGACTTTCACCCGCAGCTCCCAGTCCATAGCCTTTAACGGTTTTAGCCAGAATAACGGTAGGTTTCCCTTTGCATGATACGGCCTCGCTATAAGCGGCATAGACCTTGTAGGGATCGTGCCCCCCTCTATTGAGTCGAAAAATGTCTTCGTCGGACAAGTGTTCAACCATTTTCAGCAATTCAGGACTTGTGCCAAAAAAGTGCTGCCTTATGTAACCACCATCACGGCTCTTGTAGTTTTGGTAGTCACCATCAACCACCTCATCCATTCTTTCCTGGAGTAGGCCGTACTTGTCTTTTTCAAATAACGGATCCCACTGCCTGCCCCAGACAACTTTTATTACATTCCAACCAGCACCTCTGAATGCGCCCTCGAGTTCCTGAATTATTTTCCCGTTACCTCTTACCGGACCGTCCAGTCGCTGCAAATTGCAATTTACAACAAATATCAAATTCTCCAGGCCCTCTCTGCCAGCCAGAGATATAGCTCCCAGGCTTTCAGGCTCATCCATCTCGCCGTCACCCACAAACGCCCATACCTTTCGATCACCGGCTGCAATTAAACCCCTGCAATCGAGATATTTCATCACGTGCGCTTGATAAATAGCCTGCAGAGGACCAAGCCCCATTGAAACCGTTGGAAACTGCCAATAGTCTGGCATCAGCCGAGGATGTGGATAAGCGGATAAACCACCACCATCTACCTCTTGCCGGAATCGATCCAGCTGTGCTTCATCAATCCTTCCTTCCAGATATGATCTCGCGTAGATACCCGGTGCACTATGCCCCTGAATGTAAATCAAATCCCCTTGAAAGTTCTCGTCAGGTGCACGGAAGAAGTAATTGAATCCAACATCATACAAAGTTGCGCTGGACTGAAAACTGGAGATGTGGCCACCAAGGCCACTGTCTTTCCGATTGGCACGTATCACCATAGCCATTGCGTTCCATCGAATCAACGAACGAATTCGTCTCTCCATGAACAAGTCACCGGGCATTCGGGTTTCCTGTCCCACCGGAATGGTATTCCGATAGGGGGTGGTAATCGCATAGGGTAGTTGAGCGCCCGTGTCTGTAACCTTGGAGGACAACCGCTGCAATATATATTGTGCCCGTTCAACGCCTTCATCCTCAATAACTGATTCGATGGCTTCCAGCCATTCCCGGGTTTCAACAGGATCAACGTCCTTTTTATGGTTCCCTGGTTTCATCTGTCTCTCCGATTTTGTTTTTATTCCCCACCCGGTCTATGTCGTTGGCGGGCTCGGAATGTCTAAGTGAAGAAGGTCGATTGACCCCTGGTAATCTATAACCAGGCAGCGCCCCTTACACCACTTGAATCCCCATAACTTGCTTTTACAAGCCGGGTTTCAACTTGATCAGAAAATACGTAGTCATTCCAGTATCCGGGCACCTCCTTGTACAAGCGTTCTATGTTGGACATACCTCCACCCAACACGATAATCTCCGGATCGACTATGTTTATCACCATCGAGAGAGCCAACGCCAGCATTCGACTATACTGCGTCAACAACTCACCAGCCAGTGTATCGCCTGCCTGTGCAAGTTTGGCAATATCCTGAGACTGTAATTCATGCCCACTGGCTTCCCGGTAGCTTAATTGGAACGCCTTGCCCGAGAGCCATGTTTCCACACAATTTACTTTCCCACAGCCACACCGTCTGGATTTTGACAGCCGTGTTATCTCGCCGTATTCACTAGCCGTTAACGGCAATGGATTATGGCCCCATTCACCGGTGATAGCGTTGATACCACGCATCAGCTTTTTGTTTACGCAAATCCCACCACCTACTCCGGTCCCCAGAATTACACCGAAAACCACATCAGCGCCTTTAGCTGCACCATCGATGGATTCAGACAACGTAAAACAATCAGCATCGTTGGCAATTTCTACTTCCCGATGCAGTGCATTGCCAAGATCCTGTTTGATGGATCGGCCATTCAAACAGGTATTATTACTGTTTTTGATCAATCCCGTTTGCGGTGAAATCGCACCTGGCGTTCCGATACCCACAGAAATCTGCTGACCGGGTTTGGCAACACGCAGCTCAATTTCACTTACTAAAGCCGAAATTTCTTTTATAGTTGCATGGTAATCATCTTGTGGTGTGGGGATTCTCTTGCGGTATTTTATCTGTCCCGAATCATCCAATAACACCGCTTCAATCTTGGTACCGCCAAGGTCTATACCAATCCTCATTGTTGAACCTCACCACGAATATTACTGGCTGAGTCAATTCCAACTGCATTTATGATGCTGCACATTTGCTCAATCCCCGCCAGCATTCGAAATCCCGGCCTGGTTATCAGGTCAGCGGATATTTCAAACAAGCGACCTTCTGCTACGGCTGGAATACTCTTGAACTTTAACCATCGCTGTTTCCAATTATTGTCTTCATTTAGACCCTTACTGAAAACAATAACTTCCGGTGCTGCAACCAAAACAGACTCATTACTTACCCGCGGCACCGGTATCTTTGACAACCCAAAAATATTATCACCGCCACAAAGTGATATAGCCTGACCGATGAGATGGTCATTATTGATGGTATAGAGATCACGCGTCGAAATTTGAAAAAATACGCGCGGTCTGTCACCATCGTTCCGATACTGTTTCAGCTTCTCAAGCCTTGCCAGGAATTTTCTATCGGCATCCCTGCCGGACTCGTCACGACCTGCCAACCTGGCTATTCTGGCAGCACTTTTTGCTACATCCGCCAGCGTCTTCGGTTCACTGAAATAGACAGGTATTCCCAACGACACAATCTTGTTCATTGCGTCATTGGTACCTCCAGAACTCCAGGCGACGACCAGGTCCGGATTCAGTCCGACAATCGCTTCGACACTCACAGCAAAGGCATCTCCTACCCTTGGAATATCTCTTGCTTGTTCAGGGTAGTCGGAAAACCTGACGGTGCCCACGACTTTGTCACCAATACCCAGATAAAACATGATTTCTGTTAAATGAGGAGCGAGACTAACAATGCGTCTGGCGGGATTCGCCAGCCTTATTTCTCCACCCAGATCATCAAGTACTCTGATTTCTGCTCGACCGTCAGGTGCCAGAAAGAGCAATAGAAAAATAACTAGAGGACGCACGATTTGATCTTCAATCAAACCCAGCCCAGCAACGTAACCATTGCTATTAACGCGATCCAGAACAGCAGAGTTCGATGCAGAAGATCTCCCGTTTCTTTCAACTGATACTCCGCTTTACCCGCGAAGTGCACAGCGTCGACCAGTTCCATTTCAATATCGACAATCGCAACTTCAGACATCTCGACCAGGACAGTCTTTGCAGGTTTTTCCCATTCCAGCAGAGCTTCCACAAACCGCCCCATACACTGGGCGAAATCGCCGACAGCGCAGAATGCCAACCCGGTAATGCGCACCGGTATCCAATCCAGAGTACGAAGTAGCAAAGTTACAAACTCGGATTCTGCATAAGATTCAGTTCCGGATTGAGCATACTGTTGCGCCAAACGGTAGAGCAGAGCTCCGGCTGGTCCGCCAACCAAAAACCAGAACAAGATAGGATACACACTGCTAAATTCGTCATGAACCATCTGCTGCATTACCTGTTCATGATGTGATTTGGCATCCTGGAGACTGTCTTCAGGTGTTAGCTTCCGGAGCCAAAGAGTATGGTTTCGTACCACTTCTTCCAGGTCACTGATACCAATCGCATAACCCAACACCAGTAAGCCAAGTAGCATCCACAGAAGGCCCCAAAATAAACTCTGAATAGCCCAGAGCGTTATTGCCACCACAATGACGGGCAGGACAACAACAAGCCCAAATTGGCTATAGGGCAACGACACATCAGCCAGTCGATGCACCCATAGTTTTTCCTTTAATTTCCCAAACCACTCTTCAGTATGTAATGGATGCGATCCCACCCAGTACCTGTTAATGGCAACACATGTCAGAAGGACAATAAATTTCATGTTTCCAGAGATCTCCTGTAATCACTATTCTACACGAACAATATCCGTGAAACTCTGAATATATTGATGGTTGTCGGGTTCTGCTTCAGGTGGTTTTCCGGCCCAACAACGACCGAAACCTCGCCCAGTCAAAATGATCTCCCGGATCCGTTTTACGCCCGGGTGCAACATCACTATGGCCCACGATACGATCCGGACTTAACAATGTGTACTCATGCAAGAGCAAACGGCAGATTCGAGCCAATTGTTGGTACTGTGCCTGACCGTAATCGCAATAATCGACACCCTCCAATTCAATACCGATGGAGAAGTCGTTACAGTCTGTCCTGCCACCGTAGGAGGAAGATCCTGCGTGCCAGGCACGATGATTAAATGCAACAAACTGTGTTATTTCCCCTTTTCTCCTTATCAGTAAATGCGCAGATACCTGCAGTCCTTCAAGATCTCTGAAATCTGAATTTCTTTTGCAATCAAGTTGATTGGTAAACAATTGCTCTATGTAAGGTCCGCCAAAATGACCGGCGGGCAAGCTGATGCCATGAATAACGATCAGCGATATATCACTGGCCTGAGATCGCTGGTCTTGATTAGCCGTGATCTTGTATGCCGCTTCAGGCAGCAGATGATCTATGATTTGCACTACTCTTGTCCTGGAAATATTGTCCTGGAAACCTTTTCCTGGAATTTCGAAGATGCAATTCCAAGCAGGTAATTCAAGCGGGATTCTAACCCGCGCGGCTATTTTGATATACTCCCGTATAATTTCCTTTATCGATGCATTAGCAACCCTATTAACTTCATGTACTGGCAGCCGTCGAGGGAATCTCTGATTAAGGCCGAAACGTCGGTGATGCGGCATTCCGACCGCACGATTTCCCTCAAGTAGCACCGTCGGGATGCCGATGGCACGGCACACCGGGCACTTGTTATAATGCAAATATCCACTTAATCAGAGCTTCCCTGGAATGTTATTGTACGCCAAAGATATTTTATGAACGCGGATCCGGGTAAAAAAATGGGACAGGGCATGTTGTTTGTGTCTCTGGTGCTGGCGCTGATCCTGATGACCTTGTTTTTTGGTCGCCTGGAAAAGAGGCAACACAACCCGAACCAGGTACCTGTATCAATAGCAGCAGCACATCGTGTGGAAGTCATCCTGGAACGGAATAAAGCAGGACACTATGTAACGTCCGGCACCATAAACGGTCAAGCCGTTGAGTTTCTGGTGGACACTGGCGCAACCGATGTCGTTATTCCCCTCAACCTCGCTAACAAATTGGGTCTGCAACCCGGATACAGGAGTCAGGCCATGACGGCAAATGGACTCATCGTTGTCTACGCGACGGAAATTAATCAGCTCAGTATCGGACAAATTAACTTGACCAATATCAGAGCCAGTATTAACCCGTCGATGCACACAAGCGGTATACTGCTTGGCATGAGCGCGTTAAAACAGATCGAATTCATTCAGCAAGGCAACCAGTTGACCTTGCGGCAATACTTCTAATATAGCAAAGCATGATCAGTGAAAATCTCAAACACGACATCGCTGTAAGCGTAACAAGAGCGTTGCAAGAAGACATCGGCACAGGTGACGTCAGTGCGGAGTTAATTCCGCCTAACCGTCGCCTAAAGGCAGAAGTTATCTGTAGGCAAGAAGCTGTCATTTGCGGAACCTACTGGGTTGATCAGGTTTTTCACCAGATTGATCCCGATCTGAAGACTCGCTGGCATGCTGAAGATGGCGATGAGGTTGTATCCGATCAACTGCTATTCACCGTGACGGGCAGCGCAAGGTCTATATTAACGGGCGAAAGGAGTGCCCTGAACTTCCTGCAAACTCTGTCTGCGACCGCAACTTCCAGTCGTTATTACGCGAACCTGGTAAAACACACTGATATCAAATTGCTGGACACTCGCAAGACAATTCCGGGATTACGGCTGGCGCAAAAATATGCCGTCACCTGCGGGGGTTGCCACAATCATCGCATGGGACTCTTCGACGCTTACCTGATAAAGGAAAACCACATTCTCGCCTGCGGCTCAATCCGCGCTGCGGTATCCGCCGCAAAAAAGATGCAGCCTGATCTGACGGTTGAAGTGGAAGTCGAAAATCTCGAAGAATTCCATCAGGCAGTGGCTGCACAAGCAGACATCATTATGCTGGATAACTTCAGCATAGAAGACATGCGGGCCGCTGTCTCGGGGATCAATCACAATATTAAGCTGGAAGCTTCGGGTGGTATCAGTGGCGAGGCAGAACTCATTGCCATTGCAGAAACAGGCGTGGATTACGTATCAATGGGCGCTTTGACAAAACACTGCCGTGCAGTTGATCTGTCCATGCGATTCAGAGAGTTGGACTAGTGTCCAGATACAGGGCATCGTTTTACCACTTTCTTATCAGTCTCGCTGTATTTATCCTGCTTGCCTATTTGGTATTGTTCGATTGGTATCCGGGCTTTTTTTACACGATAGACGGTGGCTGGGAAGGTATGCGTATTCTCATCGGCGTTGACCTGATACTTGGACCTCTGCTGACACTCATCGTGTTCCGGACTGGCAAACCGGGATTGAAAATGGACCTGACTATGATCGGCTTGTTCCAGAGTATCTGTCTGGTGGCTGGTGTCTACTTTGTTTACAGCGAGAGGCCTCTTTATTTTATCTATTACGAAGATCACTTCTATAGCGCGAGGCCGTATACGTTTGAGCGCTTTGACCTGCAAGCACCGAAAGTTGAATCTCTGCATGCTGGCATTCCGGCCAAGATCTTTATCCGTCTACCCGATAGTGCCATTGAGGAAGCAGATTTAAGAAAGCTGTTGTACCAGGATAGCGTGCCATTGTGGCTTTACGTACCACTCTTTGAACCCCTGTCCGAGCATATGGACGAGGTAATCAAACATGCTATGGACCCCACCGAGTTAGTGGAGCGGGACAGATACAATAATTTGGCGCCCTGGCTTGCCAAGTATGGCGGTGACCTCGCAGATTATGCATTCTTTCCAATCCACGCCCGTTACCGGGATGCATTTATTGGAGTCAGCAGGGCGACAGGAGAATTTGTTGGTATCGTAGAAATACCACCACCATTTTGACCTGATTGCGGTTGCACAGGGTCAATCAAGCTTCAACATCGTGCATTTAGCAACGGCCCCTGAATCCCGCCAAGAACTCGTTAAGCCTCTGTTCTGGCATCCAGCAGACTGAGCATTTCAGAATCGTCGAATTCAACAGCCAGTCTTCTGAGCATTTGCAGGTACCTGGTCTGGAAAATCTCAAAGTCATTGTAATGCAGATCCAGCCATGGCCAAGCCTGGTCCTTTAACAGCTCATATGCCGTTTCAGAATTACCGCTATTTTTATAGTGACGAGCCAGCTCTGTGTAGAGCCGAATATAAATCGGATTCAGGTCCAGCGCCCTGTGTAATATTTGTACAGGCTGGTCTTCATCAGGAAACTCAGCATAGATCTCCGGATTGTACTCCAGCAGATCAGCATAGTAGATCTGGATTGCATAGCGATAGGGATTTTGTTGCAGACCAATTCTGTATTCTGCGGCAGCGGCGATGGCCAGAGACCGGATTGCGGCCGGATCCGATTGTTTATCCATTGTTTTTCTATAGAGTGTAGCCAATGCAAAGTGATTCGACGAATTACCACTGCGATTGTGTGCCAACCAGTGGATAGTATCAAAGTAACGCACGGGATCTTTCTTCACCCAATTGATGAACGGGATACCTCTGTGTTCATAGATCAACGCGAAAGCCACTCCATCCAGAGCCAGCACCGTCCAGGACCCCCACACTGTTGCAAGCAGGAGTGCCAGTACTGGTTTAGCGAGCTTTCTTTCCTGGAGCACCGGTTTTTCATTGCCAGCAAGAAATAGAATTCGAGCAAGGATAAATCCAACCATCATCTGAGTGGGTAACAAAAAGAGTGTGAAATTGATCAGCCCGTGAGCGAACGGCGTGCCCGCGGCTACCACCAGGATCAACATTTCGGGTGCAGTACCCCGAGAGGCCGGCCCCCCAGAAGTCGGACCTCCAGAGCCAATGACACTTCTGGCGCCCGCAATGAGTCTCGATATCAGGTACAAGACCAGTCCCAGCAGGAAGAGCAGTTGCACAGGTCCGCCTTCCTGAAGAAACTGCAGATAATCATTGTGTACGAAGTTACCGGTATTGGTCAGATCACCGGGTGTTCGATAAACCGGGTACAGCACTTTGAAGGTCGCCAAACCTGATCCGGTATAAGGGTGATCGAGGTAGATTTTCCAAGCCGCATTCCAGAAGACAAATCGCTGACTCCATGCAGCATCCTCTATGTTCAGTGTGTAACCTTCATCATGAGAGGCATCACTCTGACTTACGTAGCCATGCACAATTGAAAAACCCAGTGCCGATATAAGTATTACGGTCAGGATTTTTTTCCTATCCAGTCGCCCTAACCATGCTATCAGGACAACGAATGAAAAAGCTGCTAACCAGACAACCGTAGCACCTCTTGAATAAGCACAAAATAATGCAACCGCAAAAAGAAACATCAAGCCTTCAAGAAGGCGCATGGTTGCATAGGATCTTTTCTTATCGATCAGATATTGAGAAAGAACCACGAAGAAAAAAATGTTGTTCAACGCAGCCCATGCGTTGGGATCAATTAGTGGACCGTTTGCACGCTGCATAGTAATAACGAATTCACCGATACCCCACAATGCAGAAAACGACAACGGAATCAGCATGTACCACAGTATTCGCGTCCAATCCATCGGTTCGAGCTGCCTGACCACAAGACTGACCAAAGGTAAGCTCGATAATATCCAAAAGTAGTAGAAACTGTTTTCGACCAGCGAACTCCACTGAACAGAGACGGCCATCCAGATTATGTAGGCTACAAGAATAAATTCTGCGCGACCCCAGCGCCTGTGTGAGCTTTTGAGCAAAAGAATACTCGCAGGTATGAGTATCAAGGCAGTGCTATAAACGAGATGGGGTAGACTTTCGCCTGGGCCATTGTAAAAGGCTGCCAGGGTGAAGGATCCCGCGAGGAATCCACCTATCAATGACCTGATAGCGTTACTTGTCATCTGGATTCTTGAGGAGTGCCAGCACGCATTGCAGATTAATTAGCCCCAAAGGTCTGTTATCATAAACGTCTGTGCCGGAATAGCTCAGTTGGTAGAGCAGTTGCTTCGTAAGCAATTGGTCGGAGGTTCGAGTCCTCTTTCCGGCACCAATAACCCACTGAATTACAAAGCTTTTTAATTTGTATAAGTTCCTGGCTATTGCGAAAATCCTGACCAGTGCAACCTTGGTGCAACCCTGTGCCCGTAAGATACAAGAAAACAGGGCGGTCAAAACCATCCTACTCATAATCGTTAGGTCGAAGGTTCAAGTCCTTCAGGGCCCACCATTAAGTTGTTGTATTTTAACGATTTAATCACTTTTCCAGAATCCGACAAAATCTCAATATTGCTCCGTTGTAACCTAATTGTAACCTGAGGCTCCTTCTAATTGAATAGACTGTGCCAAATTGAATAGCTCTTAAGCGGAGGGTAACAGGTTCGACTCCTATCAAGGGCTCATTTTGACATTCTAGTAATTTGAGTCGGTCCAACCTGTGATCTCTGGACAGTCTGACCTTGGGTGAAAACCCATACAAACCTGCCATCACCTATACCAGGATAGAGCGATGTAGCTTAGTTGATGCCCTTAGACAATCGGGAGAGTATCAGACAAGAAGCTGACTCCCATATCAATCTCCCTAAATAACATTTCTGAACAATTTTCCCCCTTACTTGTATTCTTCAGCTTCTGCCAATGGGGAAATTTTGAACCCCAAATAAA
>JASJXV010000246.1 GCA_030123805.1 Gammaproteobacteria bacterium | reverse complement strand
CTCCGTCCCCTTTTTTATCGGCCCTTCCAATTCGGTGGTCGTTTCTCGGAGAATGCCTTCGGTCCTTCAATGAAGTCCTCACTGGCGACCAGTTTCTTTACTGAATCGTATTGCTCTGCCATGGATGCCTGTAGCGATGGATTATCCAGGCTCCTGTAGACAACATCCTTGCTTGCTCTGATGGACAATGGCGAACACTGGGTAATTTGCTTAGCCCAATCCAGAGTTCTTACCATCAATTCATCATGCGGGACCACATCGTTAACAAAACCAAGTTCCTTGCCTTCCTGAGCTGATACGTGACGACCCGTGAGGATCATTCCGAGGGCGCGCTTTGAACCAATTTGCCGGGGTAGTCTGTTCAGTCCACCGGCCAGTGCCGCCAGACCCACCCTGGGTTCTGGAAGAGCGAATATTGCCTTATCAGAGGCAATAATCAGATCACAGGCAAGTGCAATCTCAAAACCACCGCCCATTGAAACACCATTAACGGCAGCGATAACCGGCTTACCCATGTCGAATCGGGATGTCAGGCCACCAAATCCCCGTGGCGTCGGTACACGTTTGCCACCTTCTGCCTGGTAACGTAGATCATTACCGGCGCTAAAGCCCCTGCCTTCTCCAGTGATGATCGCCACCCACATGTCATCATCCGCAGCGAAATCATCAAATACTTCGCCCAGTTCTGCGTTGGCGGGTGGGTGCAGTGCGTTCAACCTTTCCGGTCGATTTAAACGCACTGTCATTATGTGATTCTGTTTGTCTACCAAGCAAAATTCTGTCATTGGATTGCCCCTGTTATGTTGATGTTGGATTCTATTTTTCGCCCGGACGGTATGCGGGGGGTTAAGATGGATACTTGACCCCTCATCCTTAACTCCACATATTTGCTCCGCCACAGACGGTGAGCGCTTGCCCCGTTACATAGGAGCTGGCTTCGGATGCCAGAAATACAGCGATACCCTTCAGGTCTTCGGCTTCTCCCAGGCGTCTCAGCGGAATCTGTTCATTCGCCCGTTGCGCGGCCTCAGGATTATCCCAGAGTGCTTTGGCAAAATCCGTCTTGATGAGGCCGGGGCAAATTGCATTGACGCGTACACCCCTCGGACCCAGTTCCAGGGCCAGATTTCTTATCAGGGCTATGACCGCCAATTTTGAGATATTGTAGGTGCCAAGATTTTCTGATCCTGCAAATGCACCGGTACTCGCAGTAATCATCATGGAACCAGAGCCTGTCGCGGTCATGTCTGGCGCAACCATCTGGCACAACCAGTGATTGGACCTGACGTTACTGTGCATAATCTTGTCAAAGGCAGAGTCTGGAATATCAGACATGGATCCGAAGAAGGGGTTAATTCCGGCATTGGCGACCAGGATATCGATGGCACCCAGTTTTTCATGGGTTGTATCTACCAGATTTTGCAGTTGATCCTTGTAGCCGATGTTGCAAGCAATCGCAATCGCGCTGCCTGCACCGCATTTTTCATTGATCTCTGCTGCTGTCGCCTCACATTGATCCAATTTGCGGCTGGACACGACCACTTTGGCGCCATGCTCAGCCAGGCCTTCAGCCATAGCTTTCCCCATACCTTTTGAAGCACCTGTGAGCAAAGCGATTTTGCCGGATAGATCGAATAGTGTTGTTGCTGTCATATTGTCTCCTCTTTCATGACAAGAATTTTGCCTATAGTAGCATTGGTTTTGCGCCGGGCACACGCGATCGACCTGTGAGCCCATCATCTTTGTCGATCAACTGATAATTCAAACCACCAGGCGCCTGACCGAGAACAGACGGGGTCGCCCAGACTGACTGGTTAAATCACGCATGCACTGGTTTGGCTTATGTCGCTGATTATCATACAGTAGAAGCATAAAACTGTGCGCAAGAAGGGAAGATAAATGACCACAGGTGCTGGATACAAAGTTTCGCGCAACGATGGCAGAGCAACCTATTTTGAAGGTCAACGGGTTGATGATCTGGCGGCCCACGAAATTTTGGGTCAATCCGTCGAGATCATG
>JASJXV010000160.1 GCA_030123805.1 Gammaproteobacteria bacterium | reverse complement strand
CCGGATGCGGCCCACCGGATGCGGCCCACCGGTTGCAAAGATCGCAGCAGTTAGTTCCTTCGTATGGGGTTGTTTTATAGACCCAACTATTTCAAAGAGTGGTGAATAATAGCCAAATTTATCAGTTTCCAAACAGGAACTGACGCATAGCCGGGAGGATACATGAACATTCTGATAATAGGTAGCGGTGGCAGGGAGCATGCTCTTGCCTGGAGATCTGCCTTGTCTGAAGCAGTCGACAGAGTCTACGTAGCACCCGGTAATGCTGGCACAGCCCTGGCCAGTAAACTTGAAAATGTACCAGTAGATGTTATGGATTTTCAGGGACTTGCCGGTTTCGCCAAAGCTCAGGATATTGGCTTGACTATTGTTGGTCCGGAGATTCCTTTGGTTGAAGGCATTGTCGATTACTTTCAGGCGCAGGGATTACGATGTTTTGGCCCAAGCAGAGACGCCGCACAACTGGAAGGATCCAAAACCTTTACCAAAGAATTCTTGCAGAGACATAAGATCCCGACAGCAGCCTATGGCAGTTTCAGCAGCTATGATGAAGCGGCAGATTTCATATGCAAGATGGCAACACCCATAGTAATAAAAGCAGATGGTCTCGCTGCGGGTAAAGGTGTGGTGATAGCAGAAACGGTAGGGGAAGCACTCGAGACCAGCAAAGATATGTTGTCAGGAAATGCTTTCGGTGCAGCAGGCCATCGCGTTGTCATAGAAGAATACCTGGTAGGAGAAGAGGCCAGTTTCATCGTTCTTGCACAGGGCAAAACCTATCTCCCCTTTGCCAGCTCCCAGGATCATAAGGCAGCGGGAGATGGTGACAAAGGACCAAATACAGGTGGCATGGGAGCCTATTCTCCGGCACCGGTAATAACACCGGAAATACATCAACGTATATTGACCGAAGTGATAGAACCCACATTGGCAGGGATGTTTGCGGAAGGTAATAGTTATACTGGTTTTCTGTATGCAGGATTAATGATAGAGCCTGACGGTACACCCAGGGTGATTGAATATAATTGTCGTTTCGGTGATCCGGAAACGCAACCGATCATGCTGCGCATGGAATCTGATTTGGTGGCACTCTGTAATGCAGCACTTGATGGTAGCCTGTCCGGCATGGAGATCAAATTCTCTGACCAGACGGCATTGACCGTGGTGCTGGCAGCTGGTGGATATCCACTTGGGTATCGAAAAGGGGACGAAATTGCAGGATTGAAACAGCAACCAGAGCCAGGCACTATGGTTTTTCATGCAGGCACTAGTGTGCGAGATGGATCTATAGTAACTAATGGCGGCAGGGTTTTGGGAGTCACAGCACTCGGCGACACGGTAGCTCAAGCCAGGACGAGAGCATACGATATCGTAGCATCCATTGATTGGCCGGATATGTATCATCGGAGCGACATCGGCTATAGAGCAGTTGCAAGAGAAGAGTCAGCTGAACATTGAGGCAATTTTGTATGCTCTGCAGCTGGAACTTGTTTAAGTTTGGCACCAAATAAATTATTGTTTGCCTTATAACCAAGGACAGAGCCAGTCTTGAACTTTCTAAAGAATCATCCTATTTTAGTCTTCTTTTTTACGGTCGTTCTGGCTGTATCTGCCGCTGTAGCTAACAGGATCTACATTGACGCAGAGTCGACCGATCGATCTTTTTATGGTGCTCGAGAAATACTGGTGGTGGCGGAGCCGGTACGGATGGAAGAATACATTGAACAGATAGAGGCGATTGGGACTGCCCGGGCTAATGAGTCGGTCAACATAATAGCGAAAGTGACAGAAACTGTCAGTAAAGTGCATTTTGAGGATGGCATGGTTGTTGATAAAGGGCGCATTCTGGTGGAACTCAGCAATGCTGAGGAGATAGCCCAATTGTCAGAAGCCCAGGCAAACCTTGACGAAGCCGCACTCCAATACCGGCGAGTGCAGAATTTGATTAGTCAAAATCTGGCGTCCCAGATGGAACTGGATGAAGAGAAGGCACGTCACAAAACGGCTGCAGCAAGATTGGATGCAATAAGTGCCAGGTTGGATGACAGGCTCATCAGAACACCTTTTGCGGGGGTGCTGGGTTTTCGCTATGTTAGCCCAGGCACTCTGGTAACCACCAGTACAGTGATAACTACTTTGGATGATATCAGCTCAATCAAGTTGGATTTCACGGTTCCAGAGATATATTTGTCTGTACTGCATACCGGATTGGAAGTATTTGCACGCAGCGATGCTTTTCCCGACAGAAAATTTAAGGGGGAAGTGAGTAGCATCAGTTCACGTGTAGATCCGGTTACCAGGTCAGTGGTTGTCCGGGCCATCCTTCCTAATAAGGATCGATCCATTCGACCGGGGATGCTATTGAAGGTGAATCTGATCAGAAGCAGAGACCAGGTCAAAGTAGTACCGGAAGCGTCTCTGGTGCCCATCGGCGATAAGCAATACGTTTTCCGTGTCAACACGGACAAGCAGGTAGACAGAGTGATGGTGAATATCGGCAGACGCCGTCCCGGCTCGGCAGAGATAATTTCGGGGCTTCAATTAGGCGCACTGGTAGTGACAGAAGGTGTCATTCGTCTAAGCCCTGGCAGTAAGGTAAGGTTAAAGAAACAATCCGCAGAAACTGAAGGTAATTAGCGAATGGTCGTAAATAGCACCCTGCTGCTAACAGCTGAAGGCGGCACCCCCTATCCGGAGATTCACCGGTGATCATTTCAGATATATCTGTCAAAAGACCGGTATTTGCAACGGTATTGAGTCTGTTGCTGCTGTGTTTCGGCATCCTCTCATTCAGGGATTTACCGCTCAGGGAATACCCGGACTTGAGTCGGCCCATAATTTCAATCTCCACTAGTTACCGTGGTGCATCTGCGCAGATTATGGAAACCGAGATCACCCGGCTGATTGAAGATCAGATCAGTGGCATCGAGGGTGTTGATGCCATCAGATCGTCCAGTGCAGACGGGACTTCACGGATCTCTGTCGAGTTTGACATCAATCGCGATATAGACCAGGCGGCGAATGATGTGAGAGACAAAGTGGCGCGTGTGGTCAACCGGTTGCCAGAAGACGCTGACAATCCTGTCATTGCAAAATCTGATAGTGATGCCCATCCAATACAGTGGTTTTCTGTAAAAAGCAGCAGCATGAACAGTATGGAGTTAACCGATTACGTTGAGCGCTACTTGAAAGACCAATTTGCAGTAATAAGCGGTGTTGCAAATATCCACGTTAGCAGTGCGGGACGTTATTCAATGAGAGTCTGGCTCGACAGAATGGCACTTGCTGCAAGGGAACTGACAGTAAATGATGTCGAACGAGCACTTCGAAGCCAGAATATCGCACTTCCAGCGGGAAGAATTGATTCAACAGAGCGGGAGTTTTCAGTCAGGGTGGCGCGAGCCTACCAAACGGCAGAAGACTTTGCTCAATTGGTGATTGGTCGAAACAGTCAGGGGCATTTGGTGCGCCTGGGTGAAGTCGCCAAAGTAGAAGTCGGTCCTGCAAACCTTCGCAGTGAGTTAAGGGGCAATGGTATTCCCAATGTGAGCATGGGAATTGTGAAACAATCGACGGCCAATACACTAGAGGTGCTTAGGGCGACCAATAAGAAAGCCCGGTTGATCAATGAAAATCTACCGGAAGGGATGAGCCTGGAGGCAAGTTCGGACGATTCGGTGTTTATCGAAAATGCAATTAATTCGGTGTACAGAACTCTGGCGATAACCATGGTGCTGGTAAGCCTTGTGGTATACATGTTCCTTGGTACCGTGCGCGCAATGATTATACCGGCGATAACTATTCCCGTTTGTCTTATTGCAGCATTCATAGTGATTGCCGCGTTTGGTTACTCAGTCAACTTGATTACCCTGTTGGGGTTGGTGCTGGCGATTGGATTGGTTGTAGATGATTCTATAGTTGTGCTTGAGAATATACAGCGGCGTGTAGAACTGGGCGAACCACCCCTGTATGCAGCTTTTCACGGTTCACGGCAGGTTGCCTTCGCAGTCATGGCGACAACAGCTGTTTTGTTGGCGGTTTTTGTTCCAATTGCATTCCTGAAAGGCAATATCGGAGTGATATTTGCCGAACTGGCGGTTACGATTGGTGCCGCGGTGGTGTTTTCGAGTGTCCTTGCACTGTCACTGACTGCCATGTTGTCCTCAAAGCTACTGCACTATGAGGCGCATGACAGTTGGCTGACGCAGCGAGTCAATACCATCTTTGGGTCAGTTCAGAAAGGTTATCATCAATCACTCAATTGGTGTCTTGGGCGACCCGGCATAATTGTAATGTGTTTGCTGGCATCGTTTGTCGGGGCTTATCTGTTATTGAAGGAACTGCCTACCACGTTTGCTCCACAGGAAGACCAGGGTACCTTTATTGCAATGGTTAAGGGTCCTGAAGGGGCAAGTTTCGAATTTATGAAAAAACAGATGCGTCAGCTTGAAGAGACGGTAATGCCCTATGTGAATTCGGGTGATATTGCTCAGTTTTTATTGTTTCTTCCCGGGTGGGGGAGTTCAGAAGCGGTTAATAGCGCAGTCGTGCTGGTAATGATGGCGCCGTGGGAAGAGCGGAACACCAGTACGCAGCAGGTTATGTCGGAGTTGATGGATAAGTGGCAGCAGATCCCTGGCATTATGGCTTTTCCTTTCATGCGGTCTGGACTGACTCGCGGTGGTGGTGGACAACCGGTGCAATTTGTTCTGGGTGGTAGCAGTTACCAGGAACTTGCTGAGTGGCGAGATTTAATTCTGCAACGAGCCGCAGAAAATCCCGGATTGACTCGAGTAGAAGCCGATTACAAGGAGACCAAACCACAGTTGTTAGTGGAGGTAGACAAGACGCGCGCCGCTGACCTGGGAGTTTCAATTGAAGCGATCGGGCGAACGCTTCAGACTATGATGAGCGAACGTCGGGTAACAACTTATGTGGATGCAGGAGAGGAGTATGACGTCATCCTGCAGGCACAAAGGGACCAACGAGCAGGACCGGATGATTTAATTAATATCTATGTTAGATCAGAGCTATCTGGTCAACTGATTCCACTTTCTAATTTGGTCCAGGTTAAAAACGTGGCTGCTGCCGGAAGACTTAACCGTTATAACAAATTGAGAGCGATTACGATTTCAGCGAATTTGAGTCCAGGCTACGCCCTGAGTGATGCTTTGGAATTTTTGGAGAATATTGTGCGGGAAGAGCTGCCCGGGCATGCGCAGATCGACTACCGAGGAGAATCCCTGGAATTGCAGGAATCGAGTGGTGGATTGATATTCAGTTTTTCCCTGGCGTTATTGGTGGTCTACCTGGTTCTCGCGGCTCAGTTTGAGAGTTTCATCCATCCGATTGTGATCATGGTCAGCATTCCTCTTGCAACCTTTGGTGCTCTGTTAGGACTCTATATCACCGGTGATACACTAAATATTTATAGCGACATTGGAATTATTATTCTGGTTGGTATCTCCTCAAAAAACGGCATACTGATAGTTGAATTTGCCAACCAGTTGAGAGACCAGGGGCGCTCATTTGAGGTCGCTTTGAGAGAAGCAGCTGAGATCAGATTAAGGCCGGTCCTGATGACAGCTGTTTCGACAATAATGGGATCCATACCTCTTATCCTTGCAACAGGAGCCGGTTCAGAAAGTCGGGTTACACTTGGCGTAGTTATTTTTTCAGGGGTACTGGTGGCAACGCTACTCACGCTTTTTGTAGTGCCCGTTTTTTATCAATTACTGGCAAAAGGAACCGGGTCGCCGGGTGATGTGGCCAGCAAATTGGTTGACCTTGAGAGTGCCATCGCTCTGGAAAGAGTTTAGTCGACAGAAGACTTCAAGGTTTCCCAAAAATCAATCTTCTCCGGAACCCGGTCCATGTTCTGCCATCCTGATATCTGACGAGATAGTCGATGTTACCCTGATCATCGTAAGCAAATTGCTGCTCCTGAGGTAGAGCAGGTCAATGCATTAAGTCCAGGCTGTTTTTTAAGTGCATTTGTCAGCAGTGGATTGAATTTGGTTGCCTGGATGGCATAACATAAGGATGTAGGTGAAAATATTTTGTTTGTTGATTGTACTGCAACTATTTATTTTGCCAGGGGTCTCCATTTGCACGAATTCGGCGCGGCAACATATTCTGGGTAGGAGATAGCCGCGCTTACATGTTCGTTGGCGAATTATCTCAACTGACCCATGATCACTCTCTGGTTCAGGCTCGCTTGGACCAGGGGGAACTGAGTCTCGAAGAGACGGCACAGGATCCGCGTAATGGATGAAGAAACCGATGCTTCACCCCCCGACTATGTGCGTGGCAATTTGTTGTCCGACCGATATTTGATCCCTCTGGGATTAGTACTGGCAGTACTTTTGGTATGGATCATGATACCCGGTGGAAGTGACCGTGTCGTGACAGAGAGAACTGAAGATTCCGAATTATTCGAGCGCAAGAGTTCAAGGGATGCTTTTGCTGGAGTGGTGCCAGATAGCGAAGATATGGGGCAAGCCGATAGTCAGAATAGTATCGAAGTGCTTTCGCTAAGCGAAGTCAAGGATGACGCACGCATTGAAGCGGTGGAAAAAGCTGCCTTGCAAAGAGAATTTCCAGTAGACGAGGTTCAGATTGATGCACAACTGGTCTATCAACTTGGCGTCTATTCCAGGCTGAGCAGTGCTGAAAAGATGCAACAGGAACTGACTCGTTTTGGTTTGTTTGCACATATCGATAAACGAGCCAGTAAAAATGGGATTCGTTTTTCAGTTATTTTGGGGCCATATCAGGACCCTGATGAGGCAGCAAGAGTTGTGGCTACGCTGAAGCGAGAGAAGGTTTCCTATTACTCCAAATTGACCGGACACGCTCTTTAGCGATGGACTAACACAGCAGTACCTTGAACGAACCGGGGATCACCAACGCATGAGAGCACCACTTTCGATGCTGG
>JASJXV010000245.1 GCA_030123805.1 Gammaproteobacteria bacterium | reverse complement strand
GACTCCTCTACACTCCTTCGATGATGATCTACTGCTACCATCATGGCTCCCTTAGGGCTCGCGCATAAATAGATTAGCATTTCATAGGGCTAACTAACTCATTTAAACGCTCTTCTCACCGCCTAGCATTTCAGTATAGTCTATTATTATAACTCCATATGCCTATGTAATGATAATTCATGTGAGTACATTAGCCTTGACTCTTTTTCCGAAAGGGCTAATATGCTCATTATGAATACACCAAAGTACTCTGCGCTGACACTTTCACGATTTCTTGAGCGAAATGAAATTGCCACATTTGATGAGCTCAAAGCAGTTCTGGGCAACCCGGCTCGTGCCACGGTATTTCGTAAGTTGACCGAACTTGAATATTTGAGCAGCTATTCGCATCGCGGTAAATACTACACGATGAGATCCATTGCCCGTTTCTCGCCCGAAGGATTGTGGAGTTGCAAGGCTGTCTGGTTTTCCAGGTACGGCAATCTGCTCGACACCGCACAGGAACTGGTTGATCGATCTGGTGCTGGCTACAGTGCCACGGAGTTGAAAGAGATCGTCCACGTGAAAACAAAACACGCCTTGAGAGATCTCACTGACAGGGGCCGATTGCAACGGGCGAAGATCGGGGCGCAGTACGTTTATCTGGCTGCGAATGAACAGGTGGCCCAACAACAGCGTAGCGTACGAGAATCTGATGATGAACCATCATTGGCTACCGTTATTGTTACCAATCCAGACCTGGCTACTGAAGAGGCAAAGGCAACCATTTTACTTTTTTGCAGCATGCTAGATGAGAAGCAATGTCGGTTGTATGCAGGGCTTGAGTCATTGAAGCTGGGCTACGGTGGGGATGCACACATCGGCGCACTCCTGGGCATGGATCCTCATACTGTAGCTCGCGGACGTCAAGAACTAATCAGTGGCGATCTCGGCAAGGATGGCGTCCGAGGAAAAGGCGGCGGTCGACTCTCTCAGGAAAAAAAACACCAGAAATCGTAGCGATCATCGCTACAATCATGGAATACGAAACGGCGGGTGACCCAGTCAGTGGGTGTAAGTGGACTCGCAAGACAACCGCCAAGATTGCCAAAGAACTACACCATGCTGGAATTCAGGTTTCGGCCAAGACCGTGGCTAAACTTTTGAAGCAGATGAACTTCTCTTTGCGAATGAATTTGAAATGCCTGGAGTCCGGACAAAGCAAACCGCCAGACCCCCGCCAGCGAGATCTACAATTTCGCTATATCCAAAGGCAAATTGGCAGGTTCGCAGCAAATGGAATCCCGTTTATCAGCGTGGATACCAAGAGTCGTGAACTCATTGGTCCCTTTCGTCACGCCGGACGAAGGTGGAGTGCTGAAGAAATCAAGGTTCTTGATCATGATTTTCCGTCTGACGCCAGCGGTATTGCCATCCCTTATGGTATCTATGATCCCTTGCGCAATGATGGATTTGTTGGAGTCGGTACCAGTCGCGATACTGCAGTGTTTGCCGTGGATACGATCTGCCAATGGTGGAAACAGATTGGAATCAAGCATTACCCTGATGCACAAGACCTACTAATTCTGGCTGACTGCGGTGGTAGCAACGGTTACCGAACTCGACTATGGAAGTACCAAATTCAGCACGCTTTTTGTAATCGTTTCGGCATGACCGTGAAAGTCTGTCACTATCCTCCCGGCTCGTCCAAATGGAACCCGATTGAACACCGAATGTTCTCCTTCATCAGTATGAACTGGGCAGCACAGCCTTTGCTCGACTACGAAACCGTCCTAAATTTCATCGCTACTACTAAAACTGAAGCTGGCCTGAATGTCCAAGCCAGTCTGAACGACACAGTTTATGCTACCGGCATCAAAGTCACCGATGGGCAATTTCAAGAATTGGAAATCAAGCGTTACACCCAACGACCAAAGTGGAACTACTCAATATGCCCATCAAGAATGTGAAGTTATTTATGCGCGAGCCCTAAAATCAGGGGGTAGTAGAGTATGGGGCGAGGTGAGATCGTCGCTTGTGAGGC
>JASJXV010000045.1 GCA_030123805.1 Gammaproteobacteria bacterium | reverse complement strand
TTCGCATTATCAGAAGGCCGAATTTAGCAAACCTGATTTCTTCCCCTTGTGCGGTCTAGGTCTGGCATCGATTACAAAATACTGTACTGCGTTGCCCAAGCCTTATCACCTTAAGCGGCCGCAAACATACGACACAGGTTTGATTACCGCGACCATACACATTCAGGGACTGCTGGAAATAACCGGGCTGTCCGTGCCCACCGCTGAAGTCTCGTAATGTAGTACCACCCTGCTTAATCGCATCGCTCAACACCTTCTTGATACATTCAGCTAAATTTTCATATCTTATTCTGGATATCCTGCCTGCCGCTCTGTCCGGTCGTATTCCGGCCCTGAACAACGCCTCATTGGCGTAGATGTTTCCTACCCCAGCAACCACTTGACTATTCATTATCAACTGTTTTACGGCTACCCGGCGCTTTCTTGTTATCCTGTATAGATACTCCCCATTGAACATGCCAGAAAAAGGTTCCGGTCCCAGCTTATCCAGCAATGGATGAGAATCTGAGCCCGGATCTAGCCAAAACATTGAGCCGAACCTCCTGGGGTCTCTGAATCTCAACGTCAGCCCATCAAGGCATATATCCACGTGATCATGCTTGCCAGGTGGAATCTCATCATTCACAATTCTTAGACTCCCGGACATGCCAAGGTGAATCATGAGACTGCCTGCACTTGTTCGTAACAACAGGTATTTAGCTCTTCTTTTAACCGCATCAATAGTCTGACCTGTTAAAATCTGTGCTAATTTATCCGGGACAGGCCAACGCAATCGGGATTGCCTGACATGCACGGCATGGACTTTTTGTCCAATAAGATGTGGAGAAATTCCCCTTAGGATAGTTTCGACTTCGGGTAATTCTGGCATGATTACACCTTGATTAAGAGATTCGATGCTACCAACATCAAGGTTGACAACACACTCACTCGTATTTTTTATGTTGAAAAAGATTTTCCTGGGCATTGACACAGGCGGTACTTTTACAGACTTCGTTGTATTGTCCAACGAAGGGGTAAAGATACACAAGGTTCTTTCGACGCCTGATGATCCTACCCGAGCCATACTCCAGGGAATTGCAGACCTGGAACTCACTCAGCAGATGAAAAACGGCGTTCTGTCCGTTATTCACGGCAGCACTGTTGCGACTAATGCCGCTCTCGAAGGAAAAGGTGTTAGCACAGTCTACATAACGAACCGCGGCATGGGCGATATACTCACTATTGCAAGGCAAACCAGAACCGAACTCTACAATTTGATGCCTGAGCCGGGAAAGCCACCTGTACCAAGATCACATGTCATAGAAACCGGCGGTCGACTCGATTCCAGCGGCAATGTGATTGAGCCGCTAACGGATCAGGATCTGGATGAAATCCGGCAATCACTTCGCCGTATAAAGCCACATTCTGTGGCCATCAACTTGCTGTTTTCATTTCTGGACGACAGCTTTGAAAAACAGATTGAGCAATCACTGGAGGCCCGATTCTTCGTCAGTAGATCGTCACAAATCCTCCCGGAATACAAAGAGTATGAACGGGGTATCGCCACCTGGCTGAACGCCTGGTTGGGACCCATTATTAGTGACTATCTGTCCTCACTATTGGCTGCCATAAAACCTTCATCGCTGGCAATCATGCAATCATCCGGGCGCACTATGGCGGCAAATCAGGCAGCTGAGAAAGCCGTCAATCTTCTTTTGTCGGGTCCTGCGGCGGGTCTGGCGGGTGCGAAGTATATGGGATCGATCAACAATCAACATCGATTGATAAGTTTTGACATGGGTGGTACCTCGACTGACGTAGCGCTTATCGACCATCAAATCAGGCTAACCAGCGAGGGATTTATCGGGCCTTATCCCGTGGCCATTCCGATGGCGGATATGCACACTATTGGATCTGGAGGTGGCTCCCTGGCTTATCTGGATGAAGGTCAGTTGCTGCAAGTTGGGCCACAATCAGCTGGCGCAGATCCCGGTCCTGCCTGCTATGGTTTGGGTGGTATGCTGCCCACTGTCACTGACGCGAATGTCGTCCTGGGTCGTCTCAGACCAGACGCATTTCTTGGCGGCCGAATGCACCTTGATCTGTCAGCCGCCCGCGCAGCCGTTGGCAAACTGGCTGCACAGATGCATTTGAGCATTGAAGAGACCGCAGCAGGCATTGTGCAACTGGCTAATGAGAAAATGATCCAGGCACTGCGGGTAATTTCAATACAACGAGGTTTCGATCCCAAACAATTTCAGCTGGTCTGTTTTGGCGGTGCCGGTGGTCTGCATTTTTGCGCATTAGCGGATGCTCTGGAAATCCGCGAGGCATTGGTTCCCCTGTTTGGCGGTGTGCTGTCGGCCTTCGGAATGCTGGTAGCACCACCGGGCAGGCAGCTATCCAGAACATATAACTGTCTGCTGGAAAACGTAAAAGAGGATCAACTGGACAGATTGTTCGATGCAATGCTCGAGCAGGGACGGGGGGAACTACTATATGAAGGTATAGCGCCATCCGAGCTCCTGGAGGAAAGGAGTGTTGACCTTAGATATGAAGGACAATCTTACACCTTGAATCTTCCATGGACGGATCCGGCAACGACGATCCCGGCATTCCACAAAACTCATGAGACGCGATACGGCCACGCGTTGGAGCTGGCTGTTGAACTGGTAAATTTACGCATCAGTCTAAGTGCAACAGGCGCTGAAATTGAACTTCCCGTGCTTGAGTACCGGGGAGAAGCAGTCCCGAAAAGCAGCCAATTTCTATACGGCTTTGAGAGTCCGGTTAGTATCTATGCACGAGAAGAATTCGGTCACGGTGCGATGATAAAAGGTCCTGCGCTGATTACAGAAACAGTGGCTACCACATTAATATATCCAGGATGGACTGCGACAGTAGATCAAGTGGGTAATTTGTTGTTGGTAAGAGAAAGCTAACGAGTGCCCATTCGTATTTGAAGCCCAAGGTGGGCACATGCGAGTGGTTGACTTAGGGCCGTGAGTGTACTGGATTACGGTTGGTCAACGATCTACTTGATTTTGGCTTCTTTGTAGATGACATGCTTGCGTACAACCGGATCAAACTTCATGATCTCCATCTTATCCGGCGTATTACGCTTGTTTTTGGTTGTGGTATAGAAATGGCCCGTGCCTGCTGACGATACCAGCTTGATCTTATCTCTCATGATTCAACTCCCGGATCCCTGTAAATTCATGCTATTTTTCCAGGAGGCTGTCCGAGATGTCGGACAGCCTCCTAGACCTTGTCTCCCCTGCTTCTAATATCTGCTAGGACCTGGTCAATGCCAAGCTTATCGACTATTCGCATGCCTTTCGCCGAGACTTTCAATTTTACGTATCTGTTTTCACTCATTACCCAAAATCGATGCACGTGGAGATTAGGTAGAAAGCGCCGACGAGTTCTATTTTTAGCGTGTGACACATTGTTGCCCGCGACGGGTCTTTTACCTGTAATCTGACAAACTTTCGACATTTCTCTGCCTTCTAACCCATTTAAACCGGCCTGACACAGACACCCGGCAACCGAACCTCTTCTTCAGGAGCCGTGCTTTATACCAGAACAACCCTGTTAAGGCAACAAATGTTTGTTAGAGGCATTTGCGTTGTGCGTCTTCTCCGCCATAGCGAGGTTTGAAACGGGCTAAAAATACTCATTTACTGCGTGTCAACCGGAGAGTCGGCCCCGCGGAAGGCCGCCCCGTCTTTTTGCCGATTTCTGCCTTGCTCTCCGGGACGCCGGACTGTCAAAAAATCCACTACAGCGTCAACGTCTCTGATATGTACAGCAATTCCGGGACGTGTGCCGCCGTGAAGAGAGAGGTTGGGAGTGTGTTTTCAGTGATGCATCAGAGGATCCCGGACTCGGCAAAGGACAAGACCTCACCATCCCCAACGATCATATGATCCAAAACTCTAATATCCACCAATAACAATGCTGACTTTATCTTTTCAGTGATTCTTAAATCCGCCTGGCTCGGTTCAGCAAGTCCTGATGGATGGTTGTGGGCTAAAATTACCGCTGCAGCATTAAGTGCCAAAGCCTTTTTTACAACCTCACGAGGATACACGCTGGCACCATCGATGGTGCCCTGAAACAATTCCTCGAATTTGATCACCCGATGCTGATTGTCAAGAAACAGGCAGGCAAATACTTCCTGCTGATAACCGCGTAATCTACTTTTTAGAAACCGTCTTGTCTTCGCCGGGTCTAACAATGTCTCACCACGATCGAGATCATGCAGTAGAAACCGTTCGGTCAGTGCGATACCGGCTTGGAGCTGCGCATATTTTGCACTCCCTACACCCGGAGCTGAACAGACATCTTCCTGAGTAGCTTCAAGCAATCCTCTTAAACCATCAAAACGTGCGAGTAACTCTCTTGCGAGGTCAAGGGCAGTTTTACCCCGAGTACCTGTTCTCAGAAAGATGGCCAGCAATTCAGCATCTGATAAAGCGCTGGCACCCCTGGATAGTAATTTCTCTCTCGGTCTTTCCAGTATTGGCCATTCATTAATTGTCACCTTCTGATCTCCCGTTTAATGTCCCATTCCTATTAAATACAAGCCCGATGCTTCGAAACAGTGCTCGAAAATGTTATCTTTAGCACCGGTATCCAGTTCACGAGGAAATTAAACACGATCGCCCTGAGGGTTATCTGCATGTTCATGTCCCGGTACTGATGATGTCTCAAAATCAGCAGATTCTCTGTAAGAGATACCCGAGATTTGGGTAAGCCATTTACCCTAAACACTAGGGAAGTTACAGCACAAGATGACAACTAATGAACACTCTGACTAATAAACGCATTCTGTTGGGTATTACCGGCGGTATCGCCGCATATAAAGGCGCAGAGATAATTCGTCGATTTCAGGACGCGGGCGCTGAAGTTCGCGTTGTAATGACCAGAGCAGCTTGCGAGTTCATCACACCACTCACAATGCAAGCGCTTTCGGGTCACCCCGTCCATGTGGATCTATTGGATACAGATGCTGAAGCTGCCATGGGGCACATTGAATTGGCCCGTTGGGCTGATCTGGTACTGGTTGCACCAGCAACTGCAGATTTTATGGCCAGATTGGCCAACGGCAGGGGTGATGACCTGTTAACAACCCTCTGTTTAGCCACTGTGGCGCCCATTGCGCTTGCACCTGCTATGAATCAGGCAATGTGGTTAAATAAGGCGACCAGTAAGAACGAAGCAGACTTGAAAGATCGCGGTATACTGATTTTCGGCCCTGGTGAAGGGTTACAAGCGTGCGGAGATACAGGACCAGGACGACTGTTGGACCCGGAACAACTGCTGCAACACTGCAGTGAGCAGTTCTCATCAGGTGTATTGTCCGGCTACAACGTTGTCATAACTGCAGGACCAACTCAAGAAGCAATCGATCCTGTCCGATACATTAGTAACCATAGTTCCGGCAAGCAGGGCTTTGCCCTTGCGGAAGCTACAGTAGAAGCCGGTGCAAAAGTTACCCTTGTCTCCGGACCAAGCCAACTTACGACACCCGATAGAGTGGAGCGCATTGATGTTGTGAGCGCACTGGAGATGCTTGAAGCAGTAATGGAGCGAGTGGCAACATGTAATCTGTTCATCGGCGTTGCTGCAGTAGCCGACTATCGACCGATAGACCCTAAGGCTCACAAGATAAAGAAGGACATTAGTGGGGACAATTTGACAATTCATTTGATCAAAAACCCTGATATTCTCGCCGCAGTTGCTGCTCTAAAGGATGGCCCTTTTACGATTGGATTCGCAGCTGAAACACAGGATGTAATCAGGCACGCCCGCGAAAAATTGGAGAGAAAGAATCTGGACCTTATCATCGCAAATGACGTTTCCGATGTCTCAATCGGATTCAATAGCGACGAGAACCGAACAACAGTGATCTCGAAGACGGAGACCAAGCCATTACCGCTAATGTCCAAGCATCAGTTAGCCAGAAAGCTGGTAAAGATGTTTGCCGAATACATTGAAAAGAGATGATTGGAGATTTCGGATCGCACGAAAATCCCGTTCGAACAGATCGATTTTGCTGGTTAGTTCCTGTCCGGATGCGGCCCACCGGGAATCGATAAAATTGAATAAAGGTCGCAATACATCAAGATTGTTGGGGTTACTTCAAGAATTACAATCCAGACAAGGAAGGATCAATAATGAGGAAGCTGCAGTTAAAGATCCTGGATCCGCGGCTTGGGAATGAGATTCCTTTACCGGGGTATGCAACAGAAGGTTCTGCCGGTATGGATTTACGCGCCTGCCTGGATGAAGATCTGGTACTCAAACCCGGTGATACGCAACTGATTCCCACCGGTATAGCAATTCACATCGAGGCTCCCGGTCTAGCAGCCTTCATCCTGCCCAGATCAGGATTGGGCCACAAACATGGTATCGTGTTGGGTAATCTGGTCGGATTAATCGATTCAGATTACCAGGGAGAAATTCTTATATCTTGTTGGAACCGTGGCAACATAGAATATAGGGTCGTACCAGGTGAACGAGTAGCCCAGCTGGTGCTTATTCCAGTGGTGCAAGCTGAATTACTGGTAGTTGATGAGTTTGAGGTAACCAGTCGAGGCAGCGGCGGTTTCGGTTCCTCTGGCAGTCTATAATCATCGGAGTAGTAGATCTTGGCCAGAACAAAAACGCAACATGTGTTTGGATACGCCTGGATAGCAACGGGCGGAGCCATCATAGCTCTGCTAATGGCGGCGATGGTTACACAATTTCTCCTGGTTGATCCGGTAAAAGAAACCTTCGTCACGATGCAAGCCAACGCCCAGACAGATCAGCTGGCGGCATATTTCAATCAAAAACAAAGACAGGTACAGATTCAACTCAAATCAATCGCCATGGACCCGGACCTGATTCAGATCCTGCAACAGGCAACCGAAATTGTTCAGATGGAAGAGCAACGGCTGACGCGTCTTATCCCCAATGCGATAAAAACCAGGCTGATTCCATTGGGAAAGGCCAGCATTGAAGGCAATGCAGAGTTACCGTTCTTATATGCCGCGGTGGATATGGTAAACCGGGCAGAGCAGGGAATGCAGGTTTATGCGGAGGCTGTTCAGGTAGACAATCGCTGGATTCTTACGATGGTGCAACCGGTAAACTCTGACAAGATCATCGTCGGCACACTGTTTGTCTATCTGGACCTAACTGCCATTGTTGGGGACCTGCAACTCCATGAAGGTAGCGGCCAGATAACATTAAAACAACAATTTGGCAAAAATGAACCGACCATCCTGTTTCAAGGAGGAGCACCGGGATTAAATAGAACTGCGATAGCCAGAAATCTCAACTCTCCCGTGTGGGCGGTCGAGTATGTACCCTCTGATCAGCTGGCTAATTTTGGTCTGATTCAACCGATGACATTCTGGTTGCCTCTGATCGTATTCTTGCCACTCTCCCTGCTTGGTGCACTCGGGAGCCTTTGGCTGATGAACTCACGTATCAAGGTAGAGTCGCTTACACTAATCGATCAGATTCGCGACGCCTTCAAGGGCAGACACTCTGTGAGTGATCAGTTAGGATTGGGTGGTTTTGCCGATATCGATCAAATGCTAGCGAAATTGCAACCTGAATTTGCAACTGCCGATGCAGATGGCGGCAATGACCAATTTCTGAAGTCCATGGACGCGGCCGTTGGACAGGAAGACCGGGTTGACATTGAGATGCTGGACGACATCGAGGATCCGGAGTCCATAGAATTTACCGGCGAATTAGAAATTGATGAGCAGCAATTAGATGCCATATTCCGGGCATACGACATCCGGGGGATTGTCAATGAAACCTTAACACCGGAGAGTATTTACAGGATCGGTCAGGCCATCGCTTCCGCAGTCATTTCCCAGGGGGAAAGGTCCGTGATTGTCGGTGCTGATGGCAGAATATCAAGTCCTGCAGTTTCTGAGTCTCTTATCCGTGGACTGTTGGATTCGGGTCTGAATGTCACCGATTTGGGTATGGTGCCAACACCGGCTCTCTATTTCGCAACCCAATCTCTTAATATTACTTCAGCAGTTATGGTTACGGGTAGCCATAATCCCCCGGAATACAACGGCTTCAAAATCATAATCGCAGGCCAGACTCTCTCTGCCGAGGGGATTCAAGAAATCTATCAGCACTACATCGAGGGTGATTTCGCTGCAGGAGATGGACAACTGAGTGAAACAAACGTCCTTGATGATTATGTCGAGAGCATCTGTGATGACATTGTCATTGCCCAACCTCTAAGTCTGGTGATCGACTGCGGTAATGGTGTTGTCGGGTCTATCGCCCCGGATCTTTTTGCTAATCTTGGCTGTGATGTAACCCCGGTTTATTGCGAGGTGGATGGAAATTTCCCGAATCATGACCCGGATCCAACTGATCCATCAAACCTTGAAGATCTCATGCTGGCCGTCGTTTCCAGTAACGCTGACCTGGGAATTGCTTTCGACGGAGATGGTGATCGATTGGTTGTCATTACCAATGCAGGCAATATAATCTGGCCGGACCGACTGCTAATGCTTTTCGCCAAAGATATTCTGTCTCGCAATCCGGGCTCTGATGTGGTTTATGATATTAAGTGCTCTCGCAATCTGAACACCGTGGTCAGCAGTTTTGGCGGTCGACCCATTATTTGCAGATCCGGACATTCCTATTTGAAAGCCAAAATGGCGGAAACAGGTGCACTATTGGGTGGTGAATTGAGCGGGCACATCTGTTTTAAGGAACGCTGGAATGGTTTTGACGACGGATTGTATGCTGCCGCCAGGCTACTGGAGATAGTGGGCGCTCAAACCAGGAATCTGGAAGAACTGTTCGATACTTTCCCCAAATGTGAGTCCACTGCAGAGATCAAAATTCCCATACCGGAACAGGATAAGTTCATCTTCATGGACAAACTGAGTCAACACGCCGAGTTTGGTGACGGCCACATCAATGACCTGGATGGTCTCAGAGTTGACTATGCTGATGGTTGGGGGCTGGTAAGAGCCTCGAATACAACCCCCTGCCTTACCCTCCGGTTCGAAGCAGACGATCATATCGGCTTGAAGCGCATCAAGAATATCTTCAGGGAACAGATGCGATCCATCGATGACAGCCTGAAAATTGAGTTTTAATTACTATTTGGAATTCCATGACTCTATCCCGTCAAGCAGCTATGAATATTGCCAAGGTACTGACCGAGGCACTGCCATACATACAACGCTTTACTGATAAGACCATTGTCATTAAGTATGGTGGAAACGCCATGGTCGACGAACAGTTGAAAAAAAACTTTGCCCGTGATGTTGTGCTGATGAAACTGGTTGGCCTGAATCCGGTGGTCGTGCATGGCGGGGGACCTCAAATTGGGCAAGTGCTGCACGATCTTGGCATCGAATCCAGTTTTGTTGATGGCATGCGAGTTACTGACAGCAGAACCATGGATGTCGTACAGATGGTCCTCGGTGGACTGGTCAATCAGGATATTGTCAGCCTCATAAATCGAAGTGGCGGAAAAGCAATGGGATTAACGGGTAAGGACGGCGACCTCATTACGGCCAGAAAACTTGTCATAAAACGATCATCTCCTGAAATGCTGGAAACTGAGATTGTTGATATCGGTCATGTAGGAGAAGTAGTCTCTGTGCAACGCGGCGTTGTAGATATGTTAGTACGCAGTGATATCATTCCTGTCATAGCTCCGATCGGTACCGATGCATCGGGTGCCAGCTATAATATCAACGCCGATCTGGTTGCTGGAAAGATTGCAGAAGAGCTGGAAGCTGAAAAACTTATACTATTGACAAATGTTGCGGGACTCGAAGATGCAAGCGGTAAGGTACTCTCCGGACTCAACCCGGAACAGGTTCAGGCGCTGATCGATGACGGTACTATTCAAGGCGGGATGCTGCCAAAAATCCGTTGCGCATTAAGCGCAGTCCAGCACGGTGTGAGGACTGCACATATAATTGATGGCAGGGTAAACCACGCAGTGCTTCTTGAAGTGCTGACAGATGAGGGCGTGGGTACTTTGATAGCATCCAACCAGGAGGCTGTTCGCGAACAGACGGGGGTCACCCAGACTAGCCTACAGGGGACTGCCTCCTCGGATAACATCGAATGAATAGCCGGTATCTGATTCAAAGCGACTTTGCTGATCTGTCGGGGGCCAAGATCCTGCGGATGATTCAAACTATCCTGAGTCAAGAATCCCATGAATGACAGTACCAACAAGCCTTCTCGACGAAATCAGATTCTGCAAGCTCTGGCGACTATGTTGGAAGAGAATCCTGGATCAAGAATTACTATCGCCAGACTTGCTGGCCAGGTGGGTGTTTCTGAGGCAGCTCTTTATCGGCATTTCCCAAGCAAGGCAAAAATGTTTGAAGGGTTGATTGAGTTCATTGAGATCACTCTATTTTCCAGAATTACACGCATTCTTGGTGAACAGTCGGGTACCCGGGAAAAATGCGGTAAAATTCTATTGCTACTGCTGACATTCACCGAGAAAAATCCAGGCATTACAAGGATACTTACAGGCGACGCTCTGACCGGCGAAACTGCCCGGCTCAGAGTGAGAGTGGCTCAGCTGTATGATCGACTGGAGACTCAGCTCAGACAGATAATCAGAGAGTCGGAAATTCGTGAAGGCTTGTCCCCCAAAGTAACCGCCAATCTGGGAGCCAACCTTATGCTGTCGGCAGCAGAAGGAAGAATTAGCCAATTCGTTCGCAGCGACTTTCAGAAATCACCAACCGATAGCTGGGATGCTCAGTGGGAAATATTGGCAGATTCAATATTTTAAACCCCCTGGACATTCTCCAGGATCATCCATCTCCGGGAGGGGATTTGCGTGTGTGGGATTCCCCATATAAATCTTTAACTCTTATCAGATCACGGGCGTAAGCTTGTTTTACTTGTTCTATTTCCAGTAGCTTATTCGAAATCTCTTGTTCCGTTTGCTCAATCCGCTCAGCAGCATTTTGAATACTATCGATATTCTCCTGGGAGATCGTGCCGCCAGCTCTTTCAACATCTGCAGCAAGGGCGTCAAAGTGTCGTTTTTGTGCCACCATTCTCTGCAGATTGGTCCTGGTGGCTTTGATGAAGCCGTTGATGGTCGCCAGCTTGCTATCTCTGGCCCGGATGACATCTTCCGGTATGCTGTAGAGCCTCATCAAATTTGCGTCCGCAGCTTCTTTCTCCTCACGTTCCAGTCGATGCTTCAATTCAAGTGCTGCAAGACGATCACGCTCAATGATTTCCTCCTTCGTCAACGCCCGTGCAACCACTTCCAAAACCCGCCCATCAGAGCTGAGAATTGTATAGCCGGATCTTACATATCTGGTTGGAATCCGGCTGTCCAGGACCGTTACGCCATCTTCATTTACATATTTGTAGAGCTCAATAGTCCAGCCTTGCTGCATCAATATCAGGGGCAGCAAGATAACCATAAAAATATTCCTAAATCTGGTCAATCCCATGTCTCTTTCACTAACCGGTAGTTGTCAGTCCGCTCTATCGATTAATCTACCCGCCGTGAAATACCATATTGGTCATTATAGCGTTTCATCTTTTCAAGAATTTCGGGGGCTGTGTTGTGTGTCTCAAGATACTCAATAATATGACTGCATTTCACGATACTGGTTACTTTTATACCATAGTTTTGCTCAACCTCACGGATAGCAGAGACATCGTCCTTGCCACGCTCTTCTCGATCAACTGCTATCACGACACCGATTAAGACTGCTTTTGATGTCCTTATTATTGACGCCGCCTGCCTTATTGCAGTGCCTGCCGTGATCACATCATCAATGATGAGGGCATTGCCTTCCAAAGGAGCTCCAACCAGATTACCGCCCTCGCCATGATCTTTTGCTTCCTTCCTGTTAAACACATAGGGCACATCACGATCATGATCATTCGCTAACGCTACAGCGGTTGCAGCGACCAGCGGTATCCCTTTATAGGCAGGACCAAAAAGTATATCAAATTCGATTGCCTTACTGACGACTGCTTCACTGTAATAATGGCCCAATCTCGCTAATGCATACCCGGTATTGAACAGCCCCGAATTGAAAAACCATGGACTCACACGCCCCGACTTGAGCACGAACTCTCCAAATTGGAGTACCCCCTGCTCAATTGCGAACGCGATAAACTCTTCCTGGTATTTTTGCAATTCTTCTTCCTCACTGGCGCTTGAAAATCTCGGGAAAATCAAAATAATCGGGCTCCGGTTAATATATCACTATTCTGCCTGTATTTTCCCAGGGTGAATATCAGATGTGCTACGAGCTTTCGATGTCAGGATTCTGCTGCTGCTCTATTTCCTGCATAACCGATTCAAATATTTTCCAATACCGCTTTTTGAATCCGGAACAACTGCTGGATACCACGCTGTGACAAAGTGAGCATTGCATCGAATTCCTCTCTTGAAAAGGCTTCCTTTTCCGCCGTCCCCTGTATTTCAATGAATTTTCCATCCTCTGTCATGACGACATTCATATCCGTGTCCGCATTGGCGTCTTCCTCGTATTCAAGATCGAGTATCGGATGTCCCTTGTATATCCCGACCGAAACGGAGGCGACTAATTGCTGGAACGGATTCACTCCTTTCTTTATCGTGTTAAGCGCGTCGACCAGCGCAACACATCCGCCCGTAATCGAGGCTGTACGTGTCCCGCCATCTGCCTGAACTACATCACAATCGATACGAGTAGTACGCTCACCCATCTTTTGCAGGTCAACTGCGGCTCTTAAAGACCTTCCTATTAGCCGTTGAATTTCTATTGTTCGCCCGCTCTGCTTTCCCCTGGCGGCTTCTCTGTCCATTCGACTATCCGTAGACCTGGGTAACATGCCATATTCTGCAGTAATCCAGCCTGTTCCTGTGCCCCTGAGAAAGGCAGGTACGCCGGGTTCTATACTTGCTGTGCAGATTACTTTCGTATGCCCAAATTCGATCAGAACAGAACCTTCTGCGTATTTGGTATAGTGCCGGGTAATTTTAATTTCCCTTAACTCATCCTTCTCTCTATTGCCGGGACGTATAAGCGACATCAATATGTCCTCCTCATAAGTATTAACTTGCAAGCAATTGATCCAGAGGTTTTTTTCTGGATCAATTCTTGACTAATACAGCAAGACAACCTGTGTTAACGTTTTTTGCGTAGCAAGTTAATACATCGTGTCTTGGAAAAATAGTATTATAAATCTTTGCTCCGATATCTGTGTCGAAGATTAGCCTGCTTTTTATGCGCTGGTTATTATCACTGCATGGGTCAGCTACGGTAACATACACTTTCTCTTCGGATGGCAGGAATAGAGTGCCTGACTTTTTCTTACAGTGACCGTACCGAGATGTAACCTATGACTCAAAGTATGACTGGTTTTGCAAGATCAGAGGAACAGCTACCATGGTGCACCATGAGCTGCGAAATTCGTTCTGTAAATCAACGCTTCCTTGATCCGAACTTCAGACTACCCGAAGCCTTGAGGGAATTTGAACCCGGTTTGCGGGAAATCCTGAGAAAACGCATTCAACGCGGCAAAGTGGACTGCACTTTTCGACTGGTCAATGACCCTCAGGGTACCGCAACCTTGCAAATCAATACAGCCTTGGTCCAGCAGCTAACCGTTGCCGTGCAAGAGATTGCAACTATCACTGACACCAGCGCCACACTGGATCCCGTCGACATACTTAAATGGCCAGGCATTTTCCAGGAGCAGGAAGGTGATCACAAAGTGATCGGCAAAGCGACCCATAAAGTCTTCAATGCAACCCTGGATGAATTGATCTCTGCGCGCCAGAGAGAGGGCGACGAGCTGCAGAAATTTGTAACCCAAAGACTCGACGAGATCGGTCAGATCGTTCAACATGTCAGGATCAGCATACCGAAGATTCTGGAGGCAAATCGGGAAAGGTTGCTCTCCAGATTGCAGGAACTCAAGGACGAACTGGATCCCGTCCGACTTGAACAGGAGTTGATCTTTATTGCTCAAAAGGCTGACGTAAGTGAAGAACTGGATCGTCTCGAGACTCACCTGGAGGAGGTTCAACGAGTCCTGCTATCGAATGGTGCTATTGGCAGAAGACTGGATTTCCTCATGCAGGAACTCAACCGGGAAGCGAATACCCTGTCGTCTAAAGCCATGGTGGCCGATACTTCGCTGCAATCTGTCGAACTGAAGGTTCTCATCGAACAAATGCGAGAGCAAATTCAGAATATTGAGTAGTGAAATCAGATGAAGATGGATTTAGCGGGTAAGCTGTATGTGATCGCAGCACCCTCTGGTGCAGGTAAGACCAGCCTGGTTAAAGCATTAGTGGAAAATAACGACGCTCTTAATGTCGCCATATCGCATACGACCAGACCCAGAAGACTTGATGAACAAGATGGTGTGAACTACCATTTCATAAGTTCTGAGGCATTTACAAAAATGCGGCAAGCAGGCGATTTTGTTGAATACGCTGAGGTATTCAACAATCAATATGGGACCAGTTGGTCAGCTATTCACGCCATTCTGGCAACTGGAAAGGATATTGTTCTTGAGATTGATTGGCAGGGCGCCAGCCAGATCCATACAGCGATCTCGGACCGCATCTCGATCTTTATACTGCCACCGTCACTGGAAACTTTGAAAACCAGGCTGCAAAAGCGAGGACAGGATGGTCCAAATGTTATTGAACAACGGATGAATGCTGCTGTTGATGAAATTTCGCATTTCGATGATTTCGACTTTCTCGTCGTCAACGACAATTTTGACAGTGCCCTGGCAGACCTGGAATCAATCATTACCGGTAGTGGTGATCACTTGTCGTCAAGGTTTCAGCGTAAAAGGTTACAAAACCTGTTAAATAGCTTGTTGTCAACATGACCCATAGTCGTTAAACTGCGCTGTTCCTTGGGGGTTATTAAAACCCGCATCGCTATTTGCTGGAGATTAATGTATGGCACGGGTAACTGTTGAAGATTGTCTGAAGAATGTTGCGAACCGATTCGAGCTGGTAATGGTATCCAGCAAACGAGCTCGGCAGCTTGCTACTGGGGGAAAAGAACCAAAAGTAGCATGGGAAAATGATAAGCCTACTGTCGTTGCTCTTCGAGAAATAGCAGAAGGTTACATTAATGCAGACATTCTGACTGCAGCCCCTGAAGATGAGGCCGATGCTGTATTACTCGGCGAAGAAACCGTTAATTTCGAATCGATTGATCCAGAGTTTTAAAGGTTTCCATTCCACCCGACGGTGTTGCACCGGCTGACAATCCAGCCAGTCCTGATATGATCTGCTCTAATGAAGACCTCTCGATACGAACCGATGGGTCTTTGATGCCAGTATTTGAACTTAATGAGCGGAGTCGGCCTTGCACACAATCGATTCACTTTCAGATGATCTGAGTGAATACCTGGAGCCTGATCAGATCAATCAGGTACGCAAGGCTTATTTCTTTGCCGAAAAGGCACATAAAGGACAAAAACGCCTATCCGGCGATCCGTATATCACCCATCCCCTTGCTGTCGCCGTAATTCTTGCCGACATGCATATGGACCATCAGTGCCTGATGGCTGCCTTACTTCATGATGTCATCGAGGACACAGGAGTTCCCAAGCATATACTGGGAAAGGAGTTCGATGAAGTCGTTGCCGACCTGGTAGACGGCGTCAGTAAACTGCAAAAGATATTTCAATCCCGTGACGAGGCCCAGGCTGAGAACTTTCAAAAGATGGCGTTGGCTATGGCAAAGGATATTCGGGTTATTTTAGTCAAACTCGCTGACAGACTGCACAACATGAGAACCCTGGACGTTTTAGAAGCCGCTCAAAGACGTCGCATAGCAAGAGAAACTCTGGAAATTTATGCACCCATCGCTAACAGATTGGGTATGAATAATCTTCGTGTAGACTTTGAAGAACTCGGTTTCAAGGCGCTCTACCCAATGCGGTCGGCCATGATCGAAAAAGCAGTCAAGCGAGCGCGAGGTAATAGAAAAGAACTGCTAAGCCAGATACGCGATACCCTGATGAACTGCCTGAAAAAGGAGGGGATAGAAGCGAATGTTATCGGTCGTGAGAAGCACCTTTACAGTATCTATGACAAGATGCGCAGCAAACGCAAGTCGTTTTCGGAAATCATGGATGTTTACGCCTTTCGAATCATAGTTGATCGCGTTGACACCTGTTATCGGGTGTTGGGTGCCGTGCATAATCTCTACAAGCCCGTTGCCGGACGATTCAAGGACTATGTGGCGATTCCCAAGACCAATGGCTATCAATCACTGCATACCAGCTTGTTCGGTATGCACGGTTTGCCTATTGAGATACAAATCAGGACTCTGGATATGGAAGCCGTGGCCAACAATGGCATCGCCGGTCACTGGCTGTATAAATCCCAGGAAGATGGCCTAAATCCATCTCATACGCGCGCTCGGGAATGGGTAACGGGGCTACTGGATCTGCAACAGAGTGCAGGCAACTCGATGGAGTTCATCGAGAATGTCAAAATTGACCTGTTCCCCGACGAAGTTTATGTCTTTACACCTCAGGGTCAGATCCTGCAGCTAGCTCAGGGAGCTACACCTGTGGATTTTGCCTACGCGGTGCATACTGATATTGGTAACACCTGTGTTGCATGCCGTATCGACCGCAGATTGGCCCCTTTGAGTACAACCCTGGAAAGCGGTCAGACAGTTGAAATAATAACGTCTCCCGGGGCACGGGCGAATCCGGCCTGGCTTAGTTTTGTTATTACCGGTAAAGCGCGCAGTAGTATTCGTCATTCCCTGAAAAATCAACAGCGCTCCGAATCTATCTCGCTGGGCAGGCGATTAGTTGAACGTACTCTTGCTGGTATGGATACATCCCTGGACAAGATCAAGAACTCTCGGCTGAAGAAATATTTGCAGGAACAAGGCTTTAAACATCTCGACGATTTACTGGAAGAGATTGGACTGGGCAACAAAATATCCTATGTGGTTGCACGCCGGCTGCTATCTGACGATGAGGAGTTCCTGCAAGAACAGACAACTGCCCAGGGTCCGTTCGCAATCAGGGGGACAGAGGGACTGGTAGTCAGTTACGCCAGATGCTGTAAACCAATTCCAGGCGATCCTATTATTGGCCATTTGAGTTCTGGCCGAGGAATTGTCATACACTCGGATACTTGTCGCAATATTGCTGATCTGAGAGAGAAGCCAGATGAAACAATCTCAGTTCGCTGGGATCCTTTGGTAGAAGGCGAGTTCTCGGTTGAACTCCGCGTCGAACTGGAACATGAAAGGGGTATGATTGCCGTTCTTGCATCAACTATTACCAACGCAGACGCAAGCATTGAACGCATCAGTATGGTTGAGAGAGATGCTCGAATTAGCACCGTGACCCTTACTTTGGGTATCAGGGATCGTGTCCATCTGGCTCATGTAATCCGACGTATTCGAACCATCAAGGGCATCACGAAAATCAGTCGAGCAAAAAGCTGATGACCAGGTTTACGAGGATAACAAGTAATGCTGCACCCGCCGCTATCGGCACCTATTCTCAAGCTGTGCAATACAATGGGTTGATTTTCCTGTCGGGACAGATTCCGCTCAATCCGGATTCGATGGAGTTGGTATCTGACGATTTTACCGATCAAATAGAGCAGGTATTCACCAATCTGCTATCCGTATGTCAGGCAGCGGAGGGCGATTTAAGCCATGTTCTGAAGCTGACTATCTATCTGACTGACCTGTCGAACTTCAACATCGTTAACGAGGTCATGGCGAAATTTTTTCGACCGCCCTATCCGGCTCGAGCTGCCGTGCAGGTCGCTGCCCTGCCAAGATCTGCACAAGTTGAAATAGACGGGATAATGGCTCAGCCATAACCCGCTGGAGAATCTCTGGCTATCCTCTTTTTTCTCAGACAATGGGGCTCAATTTGAAGGTTGTGACCGAAGTATCCGGATTAGATCAGCTCCCGGTAACCCACTTGAAGGGAGTTGGGCCAGCGATAGCTGCAAAGCTGGTTAAGCTGGGTATCAGCAATCTGCAGGATGTTTTGTTTTATTTACCTTTCCGATATCAGGATCGGACGCGACTTACACCTTGCAATATGGCACGACCCGGGGAAGAGATCCTGGTCGAAGGATCCGTGGTCAATACCGAAATTGTGATGTCCAGACGACGCAGTCTGAAGTGCGTAATCGAAGATGATGTCTCAAGTCTCACTCTGCGGTTTTTCCATTTCACCTCGGCACAGAAAAATAATTTGACCCCGGGAACCAGGATAAGGTGTTTCGGTGAAGTCAGGCATGGCGCAACGGGGTATGAAATGTATCATCCTGAGTATTCTCTGCTGACTTCGAAAAAACCGCTTGACCTGGAAAAAACACTTACACCTGTCTACCCTTCTACTGAGGGTGTCAGCCAAAACAGACTAAGATCCATTGTCACTCAGACGCTTGGTTTGCTTGAGAGTACACGACCCATGAAAGACTGGCTGGCTGACGTACCGTTGGATCGATTCAATTTTCCTGATCTTCTCACAGCTATTCTTTATGTGCATAAACCACCAGTGGGTGCATCTGTTTCCATGTTGGAAACCGGTCAGCATCCTGCACAACAACGACTTGCTTTTGAAGAGTTGTTAGCCCACCACCTTAGCCTGCAGCAGGGCCGTGATAAAATTCGCCGTCAACGCGCTCCTCGGATCAAGGCTCCTGGTAAAAAAGTTTCGCAGTTTCTTTCACGTTTGCCATTTAGTCTAACAGATGCTCAACAACGCGTTTTTGCAGAGATAAAGCATGACATGCAGCAGCAGCAGCCCATGCTGAGACTGTTGCAGGGTGACGTGGGATCCGGTAAAACCGTTGTAGCCGCTCTTGCAGCTACCCTGTCACATGAGAGCCATTTCCAAACCGCAATCATGGTTCCAACCGAGATACTCGCAGAGCAGCATCTCGCCAATTTCGTCCGTTGGTTTTCCCCACTCAATATTACTGTGGCATGGTTGTCGGGTAAACTCAAAGGCAAAAAACGCCAGGAGCAATTGGACCTTATCACCAGTGGTACCGCTGATGTGATTATTGGTACCCATGCGCTGTTTCAAAACGACGTGGTTTTTGCAAATCTGGGTTTGATTATTATTGACGAGCAGCACAAGTTTGGAGTGCATCAACGATTGGCGCTACGGGAAAAAGGTGGGTCTGCTAACTACCTGCCGCATCAGCTTATCATGACCGCAACCCCCATCCCGCGCACATTAACGATGAGTGTCTACGCAGATTTGGATTGTTCTGTTATTGACCAACTCCCCCCTGGTCGATCTCCGGTCACTACAACAGTCGTTTCTGATGGACGAAGATCCGATGTAATTGAGCGTGTACAGAAGGCTTGCCAGGAAGGCAGACAGGCCTATTGGGTCTGTACTCTGATCGAGGAATCAGAGGTGCTTCAATGTCAAGCTGCTGAAGTTACAGCAAAGCAACTTGCTGATGCTCTTCCCAACATTGATGTCGCACTCGTACATGGTCGCATGTCGCCGTCGGAGAAAGCCTCAGTGATGGAACATTTCAAACAGGGAAAGCTTTCTTTGCTGGTTGCCACAACAGTAATCGAAGTGGGTGTGGATATTCCCAATGCAAGCCTGATGATCATAGAAAATCCGGAGCGTCTTGGTCTGGCACAGCTGCATCAACTCCGTGGGCGAATTGGCCGGGGCGTTACCCACAGCCATTGTGTACTCATGTATCACGCACCACTCTCCCAATCATCAAGGCAACGTCTAAGTGTTATGAAACAAACCACTGATGGTTTTAAGATTGCAGAAGAAGACCTTAAGATCAGGGGGCCGGGTGACGTTTTAGGTACTCGTCAAACAGGAGAAATCAGCTTCCGCATCGCTGATATTGTCAGGGATCAGTTCATGCTGGATGCCGTGCAAAGAATAGCCAAACAGCTCAGAACTAACGCCAAACATTGTGTTCAGCCAATTATCGATCGATGGATTGTAGATGCAGATCGTTTCAGTAATGTTTAACAACCTTGATCTTTGTGGCTATCATGGTATGTTTCCCCCGCTGCATCGAACACTCGCTGTTCAAATTTACCTTCGCTTTTAGCGACCAGCGTGGACACCACCGCATCCCCCGTCACGTTGACTGCGGTTCGAAGCATATCCAGTAGTCTATCCACACCGATGATCAAGGCAATCCCTTCCACGGGTAATCCTACCTGTTCAAGTACCAGCGCCAATGTTATCAGTCCGACGCCCGGCACACCTGCCGTACCTATCGAGGCTAATGTCGCTGTTGCGATTACGGTTAAGTAACCGATCAGGCTGATGTCAATGTTGTATGCCTGTGCTATGAAAACTGTCGCTACCCCTTGCATGATTGCAGTGCCATCCATGTTGATTGTGGCGCCAAGCGGTACCGTAAAAGAGGCTATTTCATTCTTTACCCCCAAACGATGTTCAACAGCTTCAAGTGTGACTGGTATGGTGGCGTTACTGGATGCTGTGCTAAAAGCATAGAGCATTACCGGGTACATGCGTTGATAAAAGTGCAGCGGCTTGATGCGTCCCAGTATCGACAGCAGCATTGAGAATGTACCAATGAAATGCAGTAGTAACACAAACGCGACAGAGAAGAAGTACACCAGCAAATTGCCAAACGCTTCAAAACCCATTTTGGCGAATAATGTTACCATGAGACAAAACACGCCATAGGGTGCGACATTCATCAGCATAAGCACCAGGCGCATAATCACTTCATTCCAGTCATTCAGAAATCCACGTACCCGCTGCCCCGCCTCGCCACATTTACCGATGGCTATCCCCACCAGAATGGCAAATAGGATAACTTGCAACATTTTCCCTTCGCTCATTGATCTAATTGGATTTGTTGGCACGATATCGATAATGACTTGCTTGAGAGATGGCGTTTCCCTGGCAATAAAAGTAGTCTCCTTTGCCAGATTGAATCCAACACCCGGTTCAACGATAACTGCTACCAACAAGGCCAGAGTAATCGCTATACCGGTAGTAATAAGATACAAAAAGACGGTCTTTCCACCCAAACGTCCCATACTTGCACCATCGGCAAGATTACTAGCGCCGCATGCAAGGGAAACGAATACCAATGGCACCACCAATAATTTCAGACTGGCTATAAATACTTTGCCGCCAATATCGAACAAACCATCTACTAACAAAACCTGCAACAATGCATCCTGGTCAATATTTATCCAGTTGAATATGACTCCCAACGCCGATCCGGCAAGCATGCCAACAAGTATCTTCAGCGTTAGTGATTTTGATTTCATCGTTGCAACCCTTATTTTTGTTTGATTCTCTAGTTAGT
>JASJXV010000244.1 GCA_030123805.1 Gammaproteobacteria bacterium | reverse complement strand
ACCCCTGTTTCATTTCTTTACCCTTGTTGGATTACGCCTTTGGCTAATCCAACCTACGGCTGGAGGGGTAATGTTCCGGTCAATCCACGAAGATGCGTGGCATTCGGTAACGTCCCCTTCAATCAGGCATAAAACTCGACCTCGTAAGAGGTGAACTTGCGAATATTAATCACACCAATATCAAAAATCAGATACTGCCCCTTGATCCCCTGTAGCTGGCCTTCCACAATGGGTTGCTTGTCGAAATTTACTGACTTGACCTTCTCTGGATAGTTCAGTACCGGGTAATTGATGTCTTCTGTTTTGACATCCGTGATTTTTTGCAGGGCTTGCAGGCCAAAGCGTTCTTCCAGAGCAGTCAATTCCGGCTCCAGTACCTGAAACAACTCGTCTCGCCTGCGCTCCATATCGACGGGTTCGGCCATGTTCTTCAACATGGCTTGCCAACTGGTTCTATCCGATACCTGATTCTTGAAGGCAACTTCAACAAATCCTGACTGTTGCCTGGTCTGCACCCGCATGATCGGGATTGCCTGGATGGCACCCTGATCGATCCAGCGGGTGGGTATCTGGTTGATTCGGGTGATGCCAACCTTGATGCTCGAGGAGTTGGCAAGATAGACGATGTGGGGCTGCATACAGAATTCATCAGCCCACTCAGGTTCCCGGCAGGTGCCTTGATCATAGTGGCACCTTTCCGGACGCATAATGCAGAGGTCACATGCCGCAAGTTTCTGGAAACAGGGATAGCAATATCCCTGACTAAAACTCTTGTTAGTCTTTCTTCCACATTGCAAGCAATGAATAACGCCATAATATTGGAGTTTGATGGTCTGACCCAAATAACCGTTCATTGGGAAAGACGCATCACCCAGGCGCAGAGCGTAAGCGACTGTCGAATCCAGTCGATTAGCCATCTTTTTCAACAATCCTCTACCCAGGGATTCCATGTCCAAACCCTTTCCGAGGCATTTGCGCCCGGCCTCTTTCTTACTCGTTATGCCGATTCTTCTGCGTACTTATTGCGGCAACAAACCCTAAACCAAGACCGCAGATTAGTCCACCCAGATGCGCACCATTGGCAACAGCACCAAAACCGAATGAATCGATGACGCCAATGAACCCCAACACCAGCCACCCGAACATAAAGATGTAGATGCCTTTGGGCAGTCCAAAACTACGATCCGGGCGCAGACGGCTCCAGATAAGGGAATAACCCAGCAACCCATACACCACGCCCGACATACCACCGAAGAGCACCCCTTGCGTCAGCATATATTGAAAGACATTAGCACACACTGCTGTGATCATCACCAGATTGAAAACTCTTGAAGACCCCTGCAGAATTTCAATGCGCCGACCCACTTCCCACAGCCAAAGCGTGTTGAATATCAGATGTAGCAGCCCAAAGTGCAGCAGCATGGGAGTCCATAAACGCCATATCTCACCATTGCCCATCGCGTGCCCAAAAGGTGCAAACATGATTTGTTCACCCTGAATAATGAAATCAGTGAAGGTAAACAGGTGCAATAGGCTATTCACCTGGCCATGGTCCAGACCCAGGGTCAGCGGAAAACCGAGAAAGGACAACAGCACAAATGACAAGGTGCCGGGATACCTTTTGAAGTGGTTTAACAATCTGGCCGGAATGGAAGGACCCGGCTGATGCTTCAGATTGGGTATCAGTTCCAGCTGTAAATGACCGGACTTAAATTGTTCGAATAATTCCAGCGCCCGTTCCGCTTCATCATGGGTATTGACCCAGAGTTGTTGCTGCCCCGACTCTTCGAAAATGCGATGCCACAAACCCAACTGCGACAGATAGCGGCTGAACAGACTGAGATCCATCTCTATGCTGATCTCCAGAACCTTGACCATGAATTACTCGTGAATTTGTGGGGATAACAGGTGCGGATTAGACACAACAAGATGCTTATAAAGGTGGTAAATATTGGCGTCGCCAATGTTTGCGAGTGCGATGATGACAAAAGCATCTCCGTCCGTCAATTACTGATCTGGAATCTGAATTTTTC
>JASJXV010000243.1 GCA_030123805.1 Gammaproteobacteria bacterium | reverse complement strand
TAAAAAAGGGGACGGAGGCATTAAATTAGGATCAATTACCAGTATTTTGACGATGGCTTAAAATTTAATGCCTCCGTCCCCTTCAATTGCCATCTTTCCAGTCCGCCATAATAACTGTACTATCCCCAGACCCTATTCAATCTGACATGCAGTAGCCCAAACATAGATGGCCAGGAGAAAACGTAAACCAGGGAAGCGGTCCAATACCGGTAAGCTCCGGATCGGTGACGATTGGAACGCAATCACCATTATTGCCCTGTCCCAAAGCAATCCGCTCAAAGCAGTGGCTGAATTCGTCGAGAACAGCATTGATGCGGGTGCGAAAAATATCACCATCACGCGCGGCAAGGAGCGTGGTGAGAACTACCTGATGGTCAGCGATGATGGGCAGGGAATACCGAAAGACGAAGCGGGTATACCTGATTTCCATTATGTTGCGACGCATATCTGTGATTCCATAAAAAGAAGACTCAAGCAGGATGGTGTGGAGGGCATTCAGGGAGAGTTCGGAATCGGTCTGCTCAGTTTCTGGACCCTGGGGGAAACGCTCTCGCTCACTTGTGCATCCGCTGATGGCCAGACCCACCGCATGGGTATGAAAAAAGGTGACCCTGGCTACTATGTGAGCAAACGCAGAGTGATGTTCCCGCCAGCCGGCACCGAGCTGAAGGTAAAACCTCTGCTGACGGGAATACGACAACTCAGTGGCGAAAAGATCCAGTGGTATCTTGCCTCGGAACTGCGTGATCGTATCCGCACGCGGCAAGTCAACATCAAAGTCATTGATCGCACCGCCAGAAAGACATTTGATGTTGAACCGAGGGAATTCGATGGCCGGTTATTACACCAACTCCCACGGGTGCGAACAGGTGCAGGAGATATCTACCTGGAGCTGTTCTTTTCGGAATCCAGACTGCATCGCAAAGTTGGACTGTATCGACACGGCACTCGTGTGCTGGAGGATATTTCCAAACTGGATGGCTTAAACAGTGAAGTTTGGGGCAGTGGTTATCTGGAAGGCATCGTCGATGTGCCCTTCCTGAATCTCACCCCGGGAACACGCTCGGGTATTGTCTATGATGATCAGTTTGCCATGGCAAGTGAGGCATTAAAACCGCTTGAGGCCAGGCTCGCAGCCATCATCGAAGAACAACGCGCGGCGGAAGAAGAACATGCCAGCCGCCAGGTTCTGCGTTCCATTCAGAAAGCGTTTCGGGAAGCACTGCTTGCTTTGCCAGTAGAAGAATACGATTGGTTTGACATTCAAAGTGGTGCTGCAGGGAGTAGCAGAAGAAAAGTCTCCGCGGAGACGGGCAACGACGTGGCAATTGCAAACCCGGTTGTGGCAGATGACGTGGCCAGTGGGATTCCGATAGATGGCGCGTTCGCAATACAACAGCAAGACCCGGCAGAAGGCGCGCTGCAAAGAGAATTTTTCGACTACCCGGGTCCGTTGCACAACGTCCGTATTTCACCTGCTTCCAGCATCTTGAGAATCGGTTCTACAAGAACACTGCAAGCAATCGCCAGAGACAGAAGCGGCAGACGCGTGGAGCAAGATCTTACGTTTTTCTGGGAAATACTTGAAGGCGGGGCTGATCTGGAGAATCCACTAAAAGAAATTGTCATTCTAAAGTCTGGCAACGAGCCTTGCCTGGCGAGAGTGAAGGTCACCGTGCGACAAAAAGATACGAGCCGTGAAGCAGAGGCATTGGTGACTATCACGGACACCTTGCTGGAAGAAAACCAGCCGGCGGCTGGCAACAGGGCTGGATTGCCTGGATACACCTATCAGCACGCCGCAGGTGAATTGTGGCGCTCCTATTATGACGAAAATCAGAATCTGATTGTCATTAACAATGGTCATCGCGATTTTGTCTACGCATCAAAAACCAAGGCATTGAAGCTGCGTTACATCGCGAGGCTGTTCGCCAAAGAACTGGTGTATAAAAACTTTCCAGGGCTTCCGGCAGATAAGCTGCTTGAGCGAATGATAGAACTTTCTCTCTATACAGAGGAACACCTGAAATAAAGCGAAAAA
>JASJXV010000005.1 GCA_030123805.1 Gammaproteobacteria bacterium | reverse complement strand
CCGGTGGGCCGCATCCGGTGGGCCGCATCCGGACAAGAATCCGTTATCTCTTGCCCGCGTTTTGTAACTTGATATTACGCAATAATCAATGTCTGAAATGTCGTATGCCCGTGAATACCATGGCGATGCCCGCTTCATTAGCTGCTTCGATTGCTTCGCCATCACGAATTGAGCCACCCGGTTGGATAACAGCCGTAATTCCGGATTCCGCCGCAGCATCAATGCCATCCCGGAAAGCAAAGAATGCATCAGATGCCATGACTGAACCTTTGACCTCCAAATTTTCCTCCGCAGCTTTCATACCTGCAATCTTTGCACTGTAAACGCGACTCATCTGCCCTGCGCCAATACCTATGGTGCATTGATCCTTTGCATATACAATGGCATTGGATTTTACGTATCTGGCGACTCGCCACGCAAAAAGCAGGTCATCCAACTCTGCCTCGGTGGGTGCCCTATCCGTCACTTGCTTGAGATCCGCACGTCCAATCGTCGCCAGATCACGTTCCTGCACCAGTAAACCACCAGTGACGCGTTTATAATCCAGGGCGCATTCGCGAACATCTGACCAGGCACCAGATTCCAGTACACGCACATTTTTTCTCGCAGAGAGCAGGTCACATGCTTGTTTGGATATCTGAGGTGCAATGATGACCTCCACAAACTGTTTCTCTATAATGGCACTCGCGGTTACTGCATCCAATTCTCGATTAAACGCAATAATGCCTCCAAATGACGATGTTGGATCCGTTGCAAATGCCTTCTGGTAGGCGATACTAATGTCTTCAGCAATTGCCACACCGCAGGGATTGGCATGTTTCACGATGACACATGCCGGTTCTGGAAATGATTTTACGCACTCCAGAGCTGCATCCGTGTCTGCTATATTGTTAAATGACAGTTCCTTTCCCTGGATCTGTCTTGCAGTGGATACACTTGCCTCGTTCAGTTCCGACTGTATATAGAAAGCAGCTTTCTGATGCGGATTTTCACCATATCGCATTTCCTGCGCCTTCACGAATTGACCCGTCAGAGTACCGGGAAACCGGCCCGTATTATTTCCTTGTTCGTCTATCGCACTCATGTAATTCGCAATCGCTGCATCGTAAGCTGCAATTCTTTCAAATGCCTTGACAGCCAATTTGAATCGCGTCTGTCCGGTTAGACAATTGCCATTTTCATTCAGCTCCTGCACGATACCGGCATAATCTGACACATCTGTAACAGTCGCTACGCACGGATAGTTTTTTGCCGCAGATCTCACCATGGCCGGACCACCTATATCTATGTTCTCAATCGCGGTTTGCAAATCGCAATCAGGTTTGGCGATCACTGCCTCAAAGGGATAAAGATTCACGATCAACAGATCAATCGTTTCAATATCGTGTGCTTTCATTACTTCTGCATCCATACCGGATCCATCCGCATTACGACGTCCCAACAGACCGCCATGAATTTTAGGATGCAACGTTTTTACACGACCATCCATTATCTCAGGAAAGCCGGTATAGTCCGACACTTCAATAGCCGCGACATCGTTTTCCCGCAGCAACCTGAATGTTCCTCCCGTAGAAAGTATTTGTACGCCTGCCTTCTGCAAGGATTGACATAAATCGACAATCCCGGATTTATCCGAAACACTCACCAGCGCACGATGTACCTTGATATTTTCCATTTGCTTTTACGACCCCCGACCTGAAGACTGAATAGGGTTTAACAACGAAAAAAGGACGGGAATGCCGTCCTTTTTCTTAAGCTAGCTAATTCCTGCCCGGGTGCGGTCCACCGGGTGCGGTCCACCGGATGCGGCCCACCGGATGCGGCCCACCGGAAATTAAAAAAAACTGGTTCGAAGTGACAATACATAAAAATCGTCATGCGTATAAAACAACCACTTACGAAGGAAATAGCCCCTGCAATTTTCAAATACCGACAAGAATGGGCAAGGAGGTAGCCACCTCGGGAATCAAACCCGGAAAAGAACCAGGTAGAATTTTACATTCCCAGGACAAATTTGTCCCGGAATTTTATTTTTTCACAGCTTGCGAAAAACTAATACAAAACACTTTGCGCAGGCCATTGCGAGCGTCAGCATTTTACAAATAACCGTACTTTTTGAGTTTCTTCCTCAGTGTCCCACGGTTAAGCCCTAACAGCTCAGCTGTCTTCGATTGATTATTCCCGGCATATTTAAGCACACATTCCAGCAAAGGCGCTTCAACTTCAGATAGAAAGAGTGCATATAGATCAGTCACCATCTGGCCATCCAGCTGAGCAAAATAATTCTCCAGGGCCTTTTCCACGCTGCTGCGCAGTGTTTGCGGCGATGCATCGTTGTTCTCATTCGACGCTGGCAAGCGAAAATCATCAATCAATTCAGTCTGCGCTTGATCCCTCAATGGCGGGCTGCCTTTATTCATGCTGCGATATCCTTTTCCACAAAAGTATTCCGCTTATTTGCTTTGGTGTCAAAATACCTTCCAGCGATTTCGATCTGTTCGGTTGCCAAATCAATTTTATTGAATTGCTGTCGAAAATCGTCACTACCCAGGATATTAATTAAATACCACCCCACGTGCTTGCGCGCAATGCGCACACCCGATATTTCACCATAAAACCGATGAAGTGCACTCAAATGAGCAAGCAGGTGCTTTCCAATCTCCTCAAAGGAAGGTTCCTCTCTTTTCCTGCCTGTTCTCAGATAATGGTCAACATCACCAATCAACCAGGGTTTCCCCTGTGCGGCCCGACCGATCATAACACCATCTGCCCCTGTATATTCCATCACCCATCGAGCCTTCTCCGGAGAGTCAATATCCCCATTTGCGATGACTGGTAGGCTAACAGACGCCTTGATAGCTGCAATAGTTTCGTATTCAGCTTCACCTGAAAATCCACACTCTTTGGTTCTGCCATGCACGGTAATCGCAGCGACTCCGCAATCTTCGGCGATTCGAGCAACTGACAAACCATTCCTTGCTGTCCGTGACCAACCGGTTCTCATCTTCAGGGTAACCGGTATTTTGACTGCGTTGACGACCGTTCGAAGGATCTCTTCTACCAGAGGTTCATGTTTGAGTAATGCCGAACCTGCGGCTTTGCGACAGACCTTTTTTGCGGGACATCCCATATTGATGTCCACCATCTGACCACCAAGCGATTCGATAGCCCGAGCAGCCTGACCCAGCATCATGGGGTCACTTCCTGCTATCTGTATCCAGCTCGGAAGATCCGTGTTACCAAAATCCAGACGCTGTCTGGATTTTCTGGTCGACCACAAGCTACTCTCACTGGATATCATTTCTGTAATCATGAACCCGGCGCCGAGTTTCTTGCAAAGATCACGAAACGGCTTATCGGTCACACCGGCCATCGGTGCAAGAACGACACAATTTTCATTCTTACAAGCGCCAATTTGTAGCAATCTGTCACTTCCCCAAGAGCCTCTGGTATAGTCCGATTTCGCCATACAGACTAAAAACGACTCAGTATATTCGCCTCAGTATCAATTCACGAAATTTTTCTATTGCATCCGGTGCTGCTCACTGATCAGGCGTCGGTGCACGCACTGCATACAACTCGTAACTGATTGCTGCTTCACCCGGATCAACTATTTCCAGGGCTAATCTCACCTCAGTACCACCAGGCATATATTCCAGCCCCGTCAGCTCGCCACCCAAATACTCGCTTGCATCAAATCGACGACTGGCGACGATGTTAGACTCAATATCAGTGAACTTCAGTTCCAACCCGGGGAATGGTTGGGCGAAGATTCCCGAATTCAGAATAATCGCGTCTATTACCAGGGCATTGCTTATCCTCGGGTGACTGCGCACGATCAGTCTACGAGTACTGATCTGTTTCAAACTAACATAGTCGGGTAAGTTGCAGTCCACTGTCTTTTCCACATAGGCACACACGTCAAGGTAGTATGCCCTCATGTCCTCTCGGAGAGACAGACGATCCCGATTGAACCAAAGAAATTGCCCCACCAAAACACCAATCAATATCAGGTTTACGAATGCAAGTGAGATCCGCTTTAGAATATTTTTCCCGGTCGAAGCAGTCTCAACAATCTCATTTAAATCAGTGCCAATAGACTCATTCAGTGAGTTCCTGGCGGCCTTATCCAACGGTTCGATGTCAGCTTCAATTGCATAGTTATCCGATAACGCCTGGGGTGATGAACCAGCCAACGACGCGTTCAACTCTGTAGGTTCAGCCAGGTGATAAATGATATTCGCGCCAATCTGAAGATTCGCATCGTCCTCGAGAAATTCATCACCTTCCGTATGGTCGCTTACACTTTCACTATCCGCTATATCACTGCTCTCGAATGCACTGGACTCAGTTTCCCTGGTTACGAATTGTTCACTGACATCGGCTTCTGCGGATGCTTCATATCCCGGTTCCATGTCATCCGGGGATGGGTTGAGTATGTATTCACTGGCCGAAAACACTTCAAGGCAGGCGCCACATCTTACCGCGCCAGCCGCTGCCTCCATTTGGATACTGGTCAATTTGAAACTTGTGCCACAAGCCGGACATTGGGTGATGAGCGAGTCCATCATGTTACTGTTTCCTGGTACCGCACAGACAAATCCAGTCTCCGCGTGAAATCGGCTTATCAAGATTAAAAAACGGACTATAGGCCATTTCAACATCCACGCACTGTTCTTCCAAAATACCGGACAGTACAATCTTCCCACCCGGCTTCAACAACGACACAAATCTGGAAGTTAATTCAATCAAAGGTCCCGCAAGAATATTAGCCAATAAAACATCAACTTGAGTTTCATCACACGACTCTGGCGTGCTAATTTCTAACCTGTGTGTCGCAATCTGATTTGAATTCCCATTATTTCTGGTCGCCACCAATGCTTGAGGATCATTATCCACAGCGACTACTTTCTCACTTCCAAGTAACAATGCTGCAATAGCGAGTACGCCGGATCCGCAACCAAAATCTATCACGGTCATGCCACTCAAATCCTGTCCATCTAACCATTCCAGACAAAGCGCCGTTGTTTCATGGGTTCCGGTACCAAAGGCGAGACCGGGATCAAGCATGATGATAATGCCATCAGGATCTGGCACTTCACACCAGGTTGGGCATATCCATAGACTTTCGCCAAACTTCATGGGCTTAAAGTGAGTCATCCATTCTCGTTCCCAGGCACGGTCGCTCAGTTGCTGTATGCGATCCACCGAGAAGAATTTCACGGATCCTTCCATCCGGGCAACCACTAAATCCATATCAGTCCCTTCACTGAATAACCCGGTCATCCTCAACTCGGCCCAGACGGGTGTCTCACCGGGTCCGGGTTCAAAAAGGGGTTGATCGCCAGCATCCTCGATTGTAATGGCTAAGGACCCCATACTGGTCAAGGCAGATTCCACCATTTCTGCATGTTGCGTGTCAGTTACAAGTACTAATTGTTGCCAAGCCATTGTCAGCCTAAATATCCTTCCCATTTGCTATGGTGTGATTCAAGCATGCCGTAGAGAATCATTGTAGTGCAGTACCGCACAACCAGTAGGGTATTTCTCATCGGATAGCCGGACAATTGCGCATAGCATGGCCTGAGGCTTGATTACAGACTCGCTGCAATACATGACAGTGGTTTTCTGTCTTGCGGACTTACAATCGGCTCAAGGCTGCTTGTAACGCCAGCCTGTACCCCTCTTCCCCAAGGCCGGTGATCGTACCCACGGCAACATCGGAAAACCATGAGTGTTGTCTGAATTCCTCACGGCTGTATACGTTGGATAGATGCACCTCAATAAAGGGGATATCTACTCCAAGAAGCGCGTCTCTTAACGCTATGCTGGTGTGCGTAAAAGCACCAGGATTGAAGATGATGAATTTCACACCCTCCGGACCGGCGCGATGAATTCGATCAATCAGCTCATGTTCTGCGTTGCTTTGCAGATGCATCAGCTGATGTCCCGCTGCCTGAGCCATTTCCGACAGTGCATTGTTTATGTCCTGCAGAGTTACGGTTCCGTATACCTCAGGTTCTCTGCTACCCAACAGATTCAGATTGGGTCCATGTAGCACGAGAATGATAGCCATTGCTCAATTTACTCCTACTTTGCATGCATCTAAGCGCCTGTTTTACTGATGTGCCAATTTAACCACTTTCAAGCGCTTTGATTAGTTCCGAGATATGCATATCAAATTCATCCCGGGATAATTCACCCTGGATTCGATATCGCTGCAATTCTTTACCATTTTTGTCGAAGAACAAAATAGCGGGCGGTCCGAACAGGTTAAAGTGATTTAGCACCAGTTGGTGATCTTCATTGTTAGCAGTTACATCAATCTGTAATAACTGAAAATTACCCAGTAAAGTCCCTATTTCCGGATCATTGAACAGGTCCCGTTCCATAATTTTGCAAGACACACACCAGTCGGCATAAAAATCTAACATGGTAGGCCGCTTCACTGCATCAAAAGCCTCTGTTTCAAGAATCTGTTGCAGAGACTTCAAATCCTGAACGGGACGGAAACTGATTCGAGTTTCCTGCCGTGCTTCAGCTCCACCCATGACATTTTGCAGCGGATTGAGAGGATCACTGGCGCCACTGGCTGCACCTATTAACAAGATAATACCGTAGACAGTGGATAGCACACCCACTCCCTTCCATAATTGCGGCCAACCGCTTTTTGAGACTGAATCCAGCGCACCGAGGTAGACGCCACAAACGATAGCCAGAACAGCCCAAAGAGCCAGCGTCACACTGGCAGGTACTATTCTTTCGACCATCCAGATAGCCACGGCAAGCAGCATGACACCAAACACAGCCTTAACTGAATTCATCCATGCCCCGGCTCTGGGCAACAGATCGCCTCCCGAACTGCCAATAACCACCAACGGGGCGCCCATCCCCAGGCCTAATGCCAACAATGCCAGCCCGCCGATTACCGCATCCCCTGTGGCGGAAATGTATATCAATGCACCCGCCAGAGGCGCCGAAATGCATGGCGACACCACCAGGCTGGATAGAACCCCCATAATTGCCACACCCAGATATTCTCCTCCTTGTTGTGCTTGACTCATTCCAGCTAATTTGTCTCTTAGTCTCTCAGGCAACTGCAATTCATAGAATCCAAACATGGCAAGAGATAATATGACAAACAACAATGCAAAGGTGCTCAGAATCCATGGAGATTGCAATTTCGCCTGGATGTTGAGTTCAGCCCCGAAGTAACCCACCAGAGTACCGAGTACGGCATAGGTAATTGCCATACCCAAAACGTAAGTCATGGATAGGCTAAACGCTTTGATGCGCGTGGGTATCTGTTTTCGACCCACGATGATACTGGACAATATGGGAACCATGGGCAGCACACAGGGTGTAAACGCCAGACCAATACCCGCCATAAAAAACAGCAACATCATCATCCACAGGGTTTCATCCGCTACGGCGGCAGCAAGAGATCCCTCTTTAGTCGTCGCGTTCCTGGCTATCTCCAGCATTCTGCGGCCCGGAGGATTTCCTGCAGACGTTATTTTTTGCTTGCCCGCCTTTGATTTGAGGAGTTGTTCCACGTCCAGAGAAACACTATCAACGCGATAAGATTTGCTTTCGGGAGGATAACACAGACCCGCATCCGCACATCCCTGATACCCGACTGTTAGCTCGAACTCTCTCTGCCCTCCTTGAAACGGAACCATTATGGATAGCAGCTTGTAATAAACCTCTACATCACCAAAAAATTCATCCTCTTTTTTAAGGCCAGCCGGAATCTCTGCGGACCCCAATTTAACGCCTTCTGTCGCTTCAAATCTGAACCTGTGCTTGTAAAGATAGTATCCATCCGCAATAACCCATTCGACCTGAAGCCGGTTCTCGGGCAATAGTATTACGTTGGGTCTGAAGGCTTCATCAACGTGAAGAAATTCAACTGCTCCGGCAGTTCCAGAAATCGGAAAGGGTTTCGGTTTGAATGGATCCTTGCTCGCCGCCAATACAAACTGGGCGAACACTAACAATACCCCGACTAACAAGGGGAGTAGTTTCATTTGTCTCATAATCTTCCATTAGGGCAGGTGATAACGTTAAGACCGCCCCCGGATGTAAAAGTTAACTATTTTGGGAAAAATCATTTTATACTGAAAGCTTCCCGATAGAAATTAGAAACTGAATCAAGAATAAATATCACTGGTCCGAGGTTTCACTTGAGAATATTTTCAGTCCGGAGAGTCGCATCTCCCGATTACAATTATGCTGTCGTTCTTCTGCTTGGCATCTGGCTTCTGGTGGTGACGTCCTGCACTATTGCTCCCCCCATAATTGCTCCCGCCATATCAATAACACCGAATCAACGACCCACAGCGCCACAGAACCCAGTACCGGAACCTGCCTTGATTGAGATCCAGCGATTACTGAGAGAAGCGGAGGAGGCACTTTTCGATGATCGGCTGACAACACCTGTTGAGGACAACGCCTGGTACCGCTACCTGCGAGTTCTGGTTCTCGAGCCGGGCAATCAATCTGCTCAAGAGGGAATCAGTGATATCGTCGAAAAATATCTGGCATGGGCGATTCAGGATATTGAAGCCGGATATTTGCGCAAAGCCCGCAATTATCTGAGTAAAGTCCGTGCCATCGACGCTACTCACCCTAATCTCCCGGCAGTCGAAAAACGTCTGTCTCAGAGAAAAGCTTCCAGTCAGCAGATCGTTAAGCTGTCCAGGTTCGATTTGGATAACCATACAATCTCTCTTGCCAATGAGCTATTTCTGCTGGGCACTCAAATTCAGAAGCAGAATGCGCGGATAATAATCGTGGCCCGGAACGATGCGGAAGGCCGCTGGATCTACCAACAATTAAATAAAGCAGACAGCGGACCCCGGATACGTGCCCAGATTCAATTGGACACGACACCATCGGTAAAAATATTCTCTATCCAGTGACACCCACTTTGTTGCCATGCCGTCCGACAGGGTGGAATCAGGCTATTATCCAACCTATTGCTAATAAAGGTGTTTCTTTTCAATTTGAAGAGAGATCTGTTTCCCATTACCCGATATAATGCGATCCTGTTCCCGCAGCATTCCAATCAGGGACAATTCATGAGCCAAAACCGCAACTGGCAGGGTAAGTTCGCATAACGCCGGTAGAGGCTGAGGAAGTGACCGGCATGGCATTCGAAAACATCAGATCCAGTTTGAACGAACACTGGCAAGACACCCAAGCGAAGCTCTCTTTTGGCAAGGCAGGTGGCATTATATCTGCATTTTTCGGCGGGTTGCTGATAATTATTACCGTTACCGGATTCTTCTGGGATTCAGAACCCGCTTTGCTGGACATTAACGAAGCAACAAGAGAGCTGGCTAAAACGCGCGTGACCGGTAGCACTACTGTTGCCACGCTGATTACTATCGCCGAAGTTTTATTGAACAAACCAGGTGGTTACCTGACCAACGATCTGATGCCTCCTGGATCAATCATGGACAACATTCCCAATTGGGAATTGGGTGTCGTGGTACAACTCAGGGACATGACCCGGACTCTGCGTAATAGTCTCAGTAGATCGCAATCTCAGTCCGTGGAAGATAAGGATCTGGTGAGCGCTGAGCAGAATTTTTTCTTTGATCGTGACCGTTGGTTCTGGCCGGACACAGAAGGTAAGTACCGGGCAGCCATCAAAGATCTTCGTAAATACCTGGATCGATTAGGCGATTCCAATCAGCAGGATGCCCAGTTCTATGCCAGGGCTGACAATTTACGCAGCTGGCTTGCCGAAGTTGAAACTCGTCTTGGCAGCCTCTCGCAACGATTGAGTGCTAGTGTAGGCAAACGTCAACTGGATCTATCTCTGGCTGGTGATTCTGCTGCCAGACAATCTACTAAAGTAAATGCAGATCAGCTGATAAAAACCCCCTGGGCACAGCTGGACGATGTCTTTTACGAAGCCAGAGGAACGACATGGGCATTAATTCATCTGTTAAGAGCGATTGAGGTGGATTTTGAAGATGTGCTACGCAAGAAGAATGCTCTGGTTAGCCTCCGGCAGATCATAAGAGAACTTGAACCAACGCAAAACACAGTATGGAGCCCTGTAATCCTCAATGGTGACGGTCTGGGATTGCTGGCCAATCACTCCCTGGTCATGGCATCGCACATCTCACGTGCCAACGCGGCAATTATCGACCTCAGGAATCTTCTGGAACAGGGTTAGTCCGAAGCTATCCAATGACTGTTTTATAATCCCGCGCACTTTTGTACAATAACGCGCTTGCCCTATGTAGGGCACCCGGTTATACCGGACAATAGCCCTTGTTAATCACCTGTTGATACCAGGATTTCTCTGCATGTAACTCGTGCAGCTATGGAGACTATTGGAATTAAGAGAGGGCATTCATTGTTACCAGAAACTAGAATTAGTTACGACAACCAACACCGTCGCGGTCATGTTCACCAACGGTGTTTGCCAAAAAACAAATCTGCTTCCAGGAAATATTATGAGTAGTTTAGTAAACATACCACCAATAATGGGCGTACTCGGCCTTGTCTGCGCCTTTGTTATCTATGTATTGATGACCCGATATCCAACCGGAGAAGACAAGATTGAAAAAATAGCGGCCGCCATTCATGAAGGAGCGATGGTGTTCATGCATCGGGAGTACCTGATGCTCGGCATGTTTGCCGGCACCTTGTGCGTGATCATTTTGCTTTCACCGCTGGGTTTGAACACCGCTATCGCATTTGCAGTAGGCGCCGTGTCTTCAGCGACTGCAGGGTACCTGGGGATGTTTTCCGCTACCAAGGCAAATGTACGTACTACCATAGCGGCAAGAGACGAGGGAACCGCCACTGCACTGACCGTGGCCTTCTACGGAGGCTCAGTTATGGGGCTCTGTGTGGCTTCTCTGGGATTGTTGGGATTGGGCTCTCTGTACTGGTACTTCGGCGGTGACCCGGCAACAGTAAACGCCATTCACGGATTTGGCATGGGGGCATCCACCGTTGCTCTATTCTCGCGTGTCGGTGGTGGCATATTCACGAAAAGTGCTGACGTTGGCGCTGATCTGGTCGGTAAAATTGAAGCAGGTATTCCGGAAGACGACCCGAGAAATCCCGGCGTGATCGCAGATAACGTCGGTGACAATGTGGGCGATATCGCCGGTATGGGGTCTGATATATTTGAATCTTATTGCGGTGCAATGATTGCCACTATTGCTATCGCATCAACTCTAACCCTGGATGGAGAATTTGGCATAAATATTCTGGCGGCCGGTGGCAAACAACAGGCTTTGATGTTTCTGCCATTAGCGCTGTCATCAGCCGGATTGATATGCTCCGTCATCGGCATCTTGCTGGTACGCAGTCTGTCGAGCAAATCGCCCGAAACAGCTCTTAGACTCGGCCATCAGGCATCCGCAATCGCCCTGATTATCATCGCCTGGTTTGTTGTGCAGTCGCTTGGAATTGCATCTGGTATATTTTGGGCGGTGGTTGCAGGTACTGTCGGTGGTGTAATTATAGGCCTGGTCACGGAATACTATACTGCCAAGGCGCCGGTAATTAAGATTGCAGAAGCTGGCAAAACAGGCAGTGCAACTGTCCTGATCGCCGGACTTGCCGTGGGCATGGAGTCGGTGGTGATACCTGTCCTCACGATCAGTGCGATCATCTTCATATCAACTCAGATGGCTGGTCTGTATGGTGTTGGTATTGCGGCGGTTGGTATGCTTTCAACAGTTGGCATGACCATGGCTCTGGATGCTTACGGTCCTGTGGCAGACAACGCCGGTGGTATCGCCGAAATGAGCGGTTTGGGTGAAGATGTCAGAGCCATCACCGATGGTCTGGACGAGGTGGGCAATACCACGGCGGCCATAGGCAAGGGCTTTGCAATTGGTGCTGCCGCACTTGCAGCACTGGCGATTATTGCGGCATATGTAGAAACAATGGCCAATCAGAGACCGGATTTTTCGCTTGAATTATCTAGTCCCATGGTTCTGGTGGGTTTGTTCATCGGTGGTGTACTGCCATTTCTTATCGCATCCATCACCATGAATGCGGTGGGTGATGCTGCCATGGATATGATTGAAGAGATCAGACGGCAATTTCGCGAAATCCCGGGCCTTATGGAAGGCAAGGCAGATCCGGATTATGCCACCTGCATCGATATAGCCACAACTGCAGCTTTGAAGAAGATGATTCTTCCCGGAGTTATAGCAGTGGCAGCGCCACCTGTCATCGGATTTGGCATCGGTGCCGAGACTCTGGGTGGCATGCTGGCTGGCGCTCTCCTTGGCTGTGTCTTGTTAGCGCTGATGATGGCTAATGCAGGAGGCGCCTGGGACAACGCCAAGAAATATGTCGAGAGGGGTAACCTGGGCGGCAAGGGATCAGAAACTCATGCTGCAACGGTTGTTGGCGATACTGTAGGCGATCCTTTCAAGGACACGGCAGGTCCATCCATGAATATTCTTATCAATGTGATGGCGATAGTAAGCCTGGTGATTGCACCTTTGTTGTAATTCAAAACAGCTAAACAAGGGGCAGCTACATCTGCCCCTTTCCCCCCCCCCAATTGGAGCTTGTTTAAAGGCATTTGTGTTGTGCGTCTTTTCCGCCAAGAGCAAACGCCCTGTTTATATACTGGCCGTTTTTTACACGGAAAACTTTTTTAGTTTTTTCTCAACCATGATCTTCTTCAGTCGCGCATACCGTGGTAATCCATTCCTATAGGGAGGGTAATCTTCCCCGGCTATGAGTGGAAACAAATACTCGCGGCATTTGCCGGTAATCCCAAATCCATCTCGACTGATATAACTGCGCGGCATCATTCGCTCTACATTCGCCACCTTCTCCAGTGGCGCTTCACCAATACGCCAACGGTATTTCTTCCCCGGCAAACGAACAATGATAGGCATCACTGCATTTTTGCCATCCAGCGCGAATTCAACAGCCGCCTCACCCACCGCATAAGCCTGAGCGACATCGGTAGCAGATGCGATATGTCGTGCAGACCGTTGTAAATAGTCAGCTACCGACCAGTGGCATTTATAACCGTGAGCCGTCTTGATCATATCAGCCAGTACCGGCGCAACACCACCCAACTGAGGGTGGCCAAAGGCGTCTTTCAGACCGGCATCAGCGATGAAGGTAGCATCCTTATAGTGCGCACCTTCGGAGCTGACGATGACACAATATCCAATCCTCCGTACCGTTTGCTTCACCTTGTTGAGAAATCTGGTTGTGTCAAAATCGATTTCGGGGAACAGGATAATATGTGGTGGATCACCATCTTCTTCCTTAGCCAAACCCGCTGCTGCAGCAATCCAGCCCGCATGTCGTCCCATCACCTCCAGAACAAATATCTTGGTGGATGATTCGCTCATGGACGCCACATCGAGACCCGCCTCTTTGATGGAAACAGCGACGTACTTTGCAACCGAACCAAATCCGGGACTGTTATCGGTACATGGCAGATCATTGTCCACTGTTTTCGGAATACCAATAGAAGTGATCGGATAACCCATGGCATCACTTAATTGCGCTACCTTGTTCGCCGTATCCTGAGAGTCACCGCCGCCGTTATAGAAGAAATAGCCTATATTGTGGGCTCTAAATACATCGATTAGTCGAATATATTCAGCCCTATTCTCTGCAAATGATTTCAATTTGTATCGACAGGAACCAAATGCGCCACCGGGCGTATGGCGAAGAGCGGAGATTGTACTGGCTGTTTCCCTGCTGGTATCAATCAACTCTTCGGTCAAAGCGCCCAAAATGCCGTTTTTCCCGGCATAAACTTTACCGATCCTGTCTCTATGTTTTCTTGCTGTCTCAATGACACCACATGCGGTGGTGTTGATGACTGCGGTCACACCGCCTGATTGAGCATAAAATACGTTTTTTGGTGCCATTTACAACTCCAGAATCTGATAAAGAAAACCGTTATCATTATCTCACCTGGTCAAATAGTACTCCATCTACCTTGAATTGATGGCGTACTAGTAACACCCAACTTCCAGAAGGAAAAAATCAGATGGTTGAATTTTATTTTCCGATTCTCGTCACCCATGTCACATGTGCAATCGCGTCACTGTTATTTTTCATTGTGAGAGGCTCATGGATGATTTCAGACAGCTCCATGCTACAACGCCCTTTGGTCCGTATCGCGCCACATTTCGTCGACACAATTCTGTTAATTAGCGCAGTGTTTTTAACACTGATTCTGGAACAATACCCATTCATTAACGGCTGGCTGACGGCCAAATTCCTTGCTCTGGTTGTGTATATCATTCTCGGTACTATTGCACTCAAGAGAGGTCGTACCAAAGCCATCAGAATAGCCGCTTTCACCGCCTCAATCGGTATGTTCATCTATATCGTAATGGTCGCTCTATCCCACGACCCCGCGGCCGTGACAGTGTTTATAGTGTCGTGAGGCGTTTGCGTTCTAAGCCACCAGGATCTGTCCTCGTGGCTTGCCAGGCTGCCTCAACTCCACTTTTCTACAATGGGGATTCTGCGCCCAATTCCGAATGCCACCCGGGAAACTTTGGTACCCGGACAGGTCTGCCTGCGTTTGTATTCCATTACGCCAATCAGTTTGGTGATCTTCTGATAATCCTGACTCGCCACGGCAGTCAATAGCCATTTTTGTAAAAAGTCAGGATCCGATGAAATCTCCATCCACTCTGGCTGCTGTGCCACCCAGTCTTCAAATCCACGATAGGTACTCACATAATCTTCAATGTAGGCCCTTACGATCGGATCCAAAATTGCATAGGGTAGCAAACTGTCTTCATCAATCTGTCCATCAGCCAACTCGGCACTGGGCGGTTTCTGCCAAATACTGGATGGAATTCGTTTATCCTGTCGGGCTAATTTGACGACTTCAAATTTATACAGGTCCTTGATCGGTGCAAAACTGAAGTTCATATCGAAATGGGTGTAATAGCCACAGGCAGATTCCGTTTTGTTTCCGGTAGACAGGGGCATTGCACCAAAGGCATTACTAAAATGCATAACATACAGATCTCTCATGCGGGCCTGCATGTTTTCATCGGCAACACTGTTGTACTGACCGCCGGTCATCTTTCTTGTAACCAGATTTTCGTCGTTATCCCGGTGTTGTGAATAGCGGTTATTAAGCATGTCTACCACATCACTATGTTCCACGGGGACGATATAATCCCAACAGCCTAACTGTCGATGCAGGCTAAGAGCATCATCTCTGGAGTGTTGGCTACTGTACCTGGATGGCATGCGAATAGCATGCACATTCTTTGCACCCAGGGCTTCCACTGCAAGCAGGCAAACCACTGCACTATCCACACCGCCACTGGAGGCAATAATCAGCTCATCAAATCCGGATTTCACAGCGTAGTCACGCAGGCACAACACCAGCATATCCTGCAGGGAGCAGCTCATATCAATAATTGATTGCCTGTTCTCCGGCTTTTTTACCTGTTGAATGATCGGGGACCTGTGTTCCAGATCTATGGTCTCGTATGAATCTTGTAGTCGCTCGCCATTCAGATAAAGCAGGTCTCCATTTCTAACGACGAAACTCTGACCATCGAAAACCAATTCGTCCTGCCCGCCGATCTGATTAACATAAATAATCGTCAGTCCATCTTCGGAGCTGGCGCTTATCATTTGTATTCGATCCCAAAGTTTACCCTGAATAAAGGGTGAACTATTCAGAGAAACGATGGTATTGATCCCGGCATCCCGGTATTTTTGCAAAGGATTATCAGCATAGCTGTAATCATCGGACCCTTTGTCATTCCAAAGGTCTTCACAGATTGTGATGCCTATTTTTTCACCCTCTATTTCGAACACAGACAGATCATGTCCAGGTTCGAAATATCTTAACTCGTCGAATACATCATAAAATGGCAGCAATCGTTTCTGATACGTAATCTCGACCTTGCCTCCCCGAATCATGGCAGCCATATTTGCAAACGGCTTGCCCGATTCTTTCGCAGACCTGTCTATAAAACCCACGACAACGGCGAGTTGGGGATCTGCTGCATAGGCATGCTCCTTCACAACACTCAGGTATCTTAGATTTTGATCAATATACGCCGGGTGATAAATCAAATCCTGGCTGAGATATCCACACAGGCAGAGCTCAGGAAAAATAACCATATCGGCACCATCTGCTGCAGCAGCATCAATACCCGCCCGAATCTTGATAAAGTTACCTGCAAAATCGCCAGGTGTGGTATTGATCTGCCCAATACAAATCTTCACAGCCGCCTCTTTCCTTTAAACTACCGATCGATTGGTTGATTCCCCGGATTGCTTGCCTGCAAATTGTCTGTTGTTTCCAGAGAAAAGATGACATAGACAGTAGCGAGCAATAACAGGCAGGCTCCCGCCTGATGCAAGCTGGCAAGACTGATCGGCACCGTATATATCAATGTGCCGACACCCAAGCCAAACTGGATCAATACGACACCCAACAGCACATGCAGCCCCCATCGTTGACGCGTTAGCAGTTGTTTGTTTATGCCATATGTCCAGACACCTATAGCCAGAAGTGTCACGCCAATTCCCAGCCATCTGTGTATAAACTGGACTGTCGCATTACTCTCGAATAAGTTTAGCCACAAGGGTGTCATCATACCCACAGCATCGGCGATCCACTGATCATTCATCAGCGGGAAAGTATTATATCCAAAACCGGCCTTCAGGCCGGCGGTAAAAGCACCATATACGATCTGCACAATCAGCACGATCATTAATAACCATACTAATCTTGTCAAGGCAACTGATTTGACAAGCCTCTGCATCGGCGGCAAATACCTGGATATAATTCCCAGTACTATCCAGAACAAATAAGCCAACAGGAACAGCGCAAAGCCCAGATGAGCAGCCAACCGGTAATGACTAACTCGAGGTTCATCCACCAGACCACTTTTCACCATGTACCAACCCAATAACCCCTGTAATCCTCCCAACACAAAGGCAACAGTCATCTTTATCTTCATTCCAGCGTCAAATCTCTGCTGCATAAAAAAGATCACAAAAGGTAGAAAAAAGATCAGGCCGATTAAACGGCCCAGAACCCGGTGGCCATATTCCCAATAAAATATCGATTTGAACGCGGCTAAGGTCATACCTCGATTGACTGTTTGATACTCAGGATATTGTTTATAAACATCAAATGTTACCTGCCATTCCACCTCGCTAAGAGGCGGGATGATACCGAGGATAGGCTGCCATTCCACCATGGATAATCCCGAGTGTGTCAGCCTTGTTACCCCGCCAACGACAATCATGGCAAATATCGTCAAACATACCGCAAGTAACCAGATCACTACTGCTCGTTCTCTGCCCAGTTTACTTTCCATCATTTTCCCTTCTGGATTGAAATACTTCCCCAGGCGCTCAACCGGTTACTTGGCCCGCATATTTCACGAAGGCGGTCCAAAATGGTTGCAAATCTTGGCTATTTGAACAGGTTAGTCCATCATTCATGCTGTTTTGACACCTGCATTTTGTACCTGAATGGTTTTCTGACGGTCCGGCGTCCCGGAATTATGGCTGCGAAGCTGGAACAAAATTGTCCAAGCCATAGCGACGCATAGGCCATTCACAATGTTTGTACAATCGCCATAATTTCCAGAAATTCCAGTCCCTTCATGAACTATGCGGGTTAGACCATTTCCGGACCTGTCAATGATACTCTTATCCGAGGCATTTGCGCTGTGCGTCTTTTCCGCCTCAATCCGCGCCTTTTTCGTGTCGATTATTCAGGAAGCCGCTGCCTAACCGCGAATCGATCCTTGTCAAAGGTTCCCCGGTGCTAATTTGTTGTATTCTTTGTCAAGTGAATTATAATACGCCGCTCAGTCGTTCCCGAGCGGCTGAAACCGGACCAATTGTCTGGCTGTTGACGGGGAATTCAGCAACCCAGAGTACTACTTGTCGGTTGAGTTTTCTGGATTAATTTGGAATCGCATTGATTTGTAGTAAGTTCCCGGCACATAGATCACGATACTATTATGGATACCAAATTATCGTCGGGAAGATAATTCACTCCCGTAACTCAATCACTTAAGGAGCAAACGATGCCTATGAAATTTGGCTGGCTAGTTGTACTTGTGGCCCTTGGCTATTCACAATTCACCCTGGCAGGCGACGCGGCAGCTGGACAGTCGAGATCCGCCCTCTGTGCAGCATGTCATGGTGCGACCGGCACCAGTCCCAACGAACTCTGGCCAAATCTGGCAGGACAGAAAGAGGGTTATCTGATCAAGCAAATGAAAGCTTTCAGAGACGGTGACAGAAGCGATCCCCTGATGTCAGCCATGTCAGCGGCGCTCACAGACGCAGATATCGAGAATCTTGCTGCTTTTTACAGCAGCCAGTCTAATTAGTCGACATAGCCGTATCAGTGTCCGTCAAGTTCGCTAAACGGACACTGATACCATGGGTATTTAAATTGGTAGCTGCTTGATTTGCGGAAATTTAATGCGTTGGTCGTGACCAGAAAAGCTCTGATTCACCGGCTGGCCGGCATTAAGCAGACATTCGCCAGGCATTGCAACAATTACTTGTCATAGTGGAACTTCATATAGACAATCCCCGGCGCCATGGCTAACCGCCATGCCAACCCCACAGAATCATCATATTCTGAGTCAACCTCAGTAACAGTCTGAACGAGTGATTCCAGCCACAGATCATATAGTCCTGGTGATATGTTGTGATGTCTGGCGCTATGTGATTCTGCGACGCCTGCCAAATAATTATCTTCCTGTTTCGACACATAGAAGGAAATCATGTGGAACATGGAGCGCTGTAACATTTTTACCTGTTGATCCATATCAGTGTCTGCAAACATTTCTGCTACCTGGTCAGAACGGGACAGAAAATTCTTGTAAAATTTCTTAAAGAAGACTGCCCCTTTTTCATCTATGCCGACGCTGCCACCAACAACCCTTCTGTAACTGTTTTCAAACACTTCTTCCAGATTGTTCATTTATCAGCCCGGGATCAGGATATGTGCATTCTATTCTTGGTAAATCGACTAATATTGAGGCATTGCGGTGTCATTTGCGCATCCGTTGACCAAAATCAATTCGCGATAGCTGTTGTAACTGGTATCTTTCAATATGCGGAAGAGGCCGATAAAAGCATAGGGAATCCCTGCAATTGAAACAATTTGATTCATTCCATGGACGGCACTATACCTCCCCTAGTAAAATTCACGGTCATCTATTGAAGTCACTACAGTTTAGCAAAGCAATTACATCCATGGAAAAACCAGTCTTCAACCTCAATCTTATCCAGAAATACAATATTACGGGTCCAAGATACACGTCCTATCCCACGGCTCTGGAATTCTCGGATTTCGACGATACAGATTACCGGGAAGCAATAAACGCTTCGGATCGGAAGGATAGAGATCTTTCTCTCTACTTCCATCTACCTTTCTGTGACACTATTTGTTACTACTGCGCGTGCAACAAAATAGTGACCAAGGATAAACGCCAGGCAATTCCCTATCTTGAACATCTGCATCATGAAATTGATCTGCAAGCAACATTGTTTGAGTCGGGTCGTTATGTGTCGCAGTTGCACTGGGGCGGTGGCACACCTACCTATCTCAGTGATGCACAGATGACTGACCTGTATCAGCATATTTCCCGGAGCTTTCAACTCCGAAATGATGCGGAAGGGGAATTCTCACTTGAAATAGATCCCAGAACGGTTTCACTGGAACGCATCAGCCTGCTCAGGTCTCTGGGTTTCAATCGCCTCAGCATGGGTATTCAGGACTTTGATCCGAAAGTTCAGTTAGCTGTGAACAGACTGCAAAGTGAAGAGCAGACATTCCAGACCATCGAGAAAGCACGCGATGAAGGATTTCACTCCATCAGTGTCGATCTGATCTACGGTCTACCGCATCAAAGTGTTGAAACTTTTACGCAGACACTGGACAAGATTGTGCGTATGGATCCTGACCGGATCTGTATCTACAATTACGCCCACCTACCCCAGCGATTCAAGACCCAGAAACAGATCCACGCGGAGGATCTCCCCAGTCCGGAAGAAAAACTGAGTATCCTTGAACTTTGTATTGAAAAACTTGGTTCCGCCGGTTTTGTCTACATTGGCATGGACCACTTCGCCAAGCCGGAGGATGAACTGGCCCGTGCCCTGGAGAATGGTTCACTACATCGAAATTTCCAGGGTTATTCGACTCATGCAGATTGCGACATGGTCGCGATGGGAATTACCGCAATCAGCCAGATCGGTACCAGTTACAGTCAGAATTTCAGAACACTCGAAGCATACTATCAGCGTCTTGATGCGGAACGCATTCCAGTCTTTCAGGGACTGCATATCAACCATGACGATCTGATTCGTAAACGGGTGATCATGTCCTTGATCTGTCAATTCAAACTCGACTTGCAGGCAGTGAGTAACGAATTTAACCTTGTCTTTGAAGACTATTTTGCATCCGAATTGGCTGCTCTGAAACCTATGATTGAGGATGGCCTGGTTGTACAGGAAGGCCACATGATAAATGTTACAAGTGAAGGCAGACTGCTGATTCGTAATATTTGTATGTTGTTCGATGGCCATATGAAGTCGCCTCACCTGGAGACCAAATTCTCCAAGGTCATATAGACAGACATCAAGGACACAAATCCACACTCAAATTACGCAGGGCCGGCTGTCCTGCTCACTTAATTCTACAAAATTGAGGCCAGTGGATGATCGCCCAGACACAACCAACATGCCAGCAATACGAAAATATGCCATCGCTTCAGTCGCGGAAAACGCGATTTATGGCGGGTTTGAACAGGCTTTTAAAACCCGCATCGAATTAAGAAGAGCTTCCTTGATCAGTGTCAATTCTGGACTACCACCAAATTGTTAATCTCTACAAAGAGGAGTAGAAAAACCAAATGATGACTGTAAGCGAAATCATGATTACAGATGTAAACCGGCTTCCGCCGGATGCATCGCTTGAACAAGCGCGAGCCTTGATGGCCGAGAAAAGTATTCGTCATATTCCCATCGTCGATGCTGAGAATCGTTTGCTCGGGTTAGTTACCCAACGCGATATTCTTGCCGCCACGCTCTCGATTCCAGGCAAGAGTGAGACTGAGGATGTATCCACATCACTTTTAAAAACGTCTGACATTATGCGCACGAAAATATTCAAGATAGAAGCAGAAACAGATCTGAGATTAGCAGCAATGACAATGCAGCGTCATAAAATAGGATCCTTGCTGATTGTAAACGATGAACGGTTAGTCGGCATCATAACTGATTCGGATTACGTCGGTCTGGCGATAAATCTACTCGAACAGATAGAAGAAATCGAGCCCCCTGAATTGGATAGCTTTTAAACAGATTGCATGGGATGCCGTGACATATCTTTCAATACGGATCTAAAAAAGGAAAACGGTAATGGCCCGGAAAATACTCGTAATCATCGACCCTCAGCAGGAGAGTCAGCCCGCATTTAGCAGAGCAGTCGAGCTGGCACATCTGATTGATATCTCTCTACATGTGGTGCTTTTTACAGATGGAAACAGCAAAGAGTTCCCGGCATTCACTGGTGATTCAGGCAAACCTCAGGCACATGAATACAATTATGTTCGGCAATGTCAGGTTTGGCTTGAAGAACTGGTACAACCCCATATTGAAAATGGTCTGGATATCGCATCTGAAGTAAAAGCTTTTGATCGGCTGCATGAAGCTGTAATACAAATTGCATTTCACCAGGACGTTCTCTTCATCTTCAAGCCAATGCGACATCACACTCTGTTGAAAAGGACACTTTATACCTCGACTGATTGGAATCTGATTCGCACCTGCCCATTTCCGTTGTTGCTGGTAAACGATGCCGCACCCCTGAAGGGTAGAGACATCATCGCTGCTGTGAAATTCGGTGATCAGGATACAGATCACAAAGACCTGAATCGCATAATCATGTCTCAAGCAGTTGTGATAGCCAGACTATTCCAATCCAGAATTCAAGTGCTCAACACTATACCGCTGCCTTCAATTTCCATGGGATATTCGGCAACCAAACCCGGTGGCCACCCACTTGGCAAGAGATTAGAGCAGGATCACAAAGCCCAGGCAATTGAATTGGCTAAAGGATTTGATGTGCCTGAAGACTGCGTCACAGTTACAGAAGGGCGAACTGAAACGGTACTAAACAAGATGGCAGAACAGTCAAATGCAGGTATTGTGATTCTTGGCAGTGTCGCACGATCCGGGTTGGCCGGTTTGTTTGTCGGCAATACTGCTGAAAGAGTATTGGAGGAAAGTGCCACTGACGTCCTGGTTTTAAAACAGGCAGACTTTACCTCACCTATCCAGGAAAACCCATAACTCATTGTTTTATTGCATCAATTGCACCGACAGCGGACGATATCGATGCACTTCACTTCCGGAAGCTGTTTTCATTGTATTCAAGGCGAATAATGCTGTGCTAGACTAGCGACTTTGTCCGTCACGGTTAGCTATGCCTTCAGGTGTCATCCCTACATATACGACCACGTGCCACGAGTGTGCATTGAACGCACTCTGTTTGCCTGTGTCATTATGTGATGAAGATATTGGCCAGCTGGACGATATCGTCGGTCGAGGACGCCCACTGCAACGAAATCAGCGCATCTATGAGACGGGTGACAAATTCGACTCAATCTACGCCGTACGCTCCGGTGCGATCAAAGTCTTTAACATTGATGCAGCCGGCGACGAGCAAGTCATCGGATTCTATATGGCGGGTGAAATCTTCGGCCTGGACGCTATACATGACCAGATTCATGAAAGCTCAGCTAAAGCCCTGGAGACTTCTGCCATATGTGAAATTCCGTTTCAGAAGGTTGAAGAATTGTCTATAAAGATCCCCAATCTGCAAAATTACATTTACAGGATGCTGAGCAAGGAGATTCACTCCGATCAACAATTACAACTACTCCTGAGCAAGAAAACCGCAGAAGAAAAAATTGGCACTTTTTTACTCAATCTGTCTGGCAGATACCAACAAAGGAAGCTATCACCCAATTCCTTTCGGCTACCCATGGCACGAACCGATATCGGCAATTACCTGGGACTGGCAGTTGAAACCGTGAGTCGTGTATTTACTCGGTTGCAGAAAAATAATGTGCTGCAGGTAGATGGTAAAGAAGTGAGCATCATCAATACTACAGAACTCTGCCGCATCGCCCATGCTGACACAGCAAATCCAGGGTAAACATCGACATAGCATCACCTCGTATTGCTTGTAGAGGAATACCGATCCTGATCTGTTGATGTGCTATCAATAACAAAAAATAAAGGTAGCGAGTATCAAATCGCAGGCAATAAAAAAGGGGCTAGAGCTATAGATCCAATGAGCGCACCCTGAATTACTCAATTGGAGTCTTCAACATAACTCTTGCCCCCCTGATTCTGGTCTCAAGTGAGAGACCGAACCTCACAACAGGAATTGGTAGTCAATTTCTCATAATTTTCGCTGAATAGAATTGATCTGAGTCAAGTTATCGTCACCTGATGGGACCTTTCCCACTTCCCGGAATCGGTCGACCTGTGACATATCACTGTTTGAGATGGTAACAACCCGCAATATGGCCTGCGATCAACACATGTCGGCCAATTCAACACACAGCTGCGGATCCTTCTGCCAGGTAAAGTGTGCAGGATCCCAGGACTTGTCTGCCACCGTCATGCCTTACGATACACCCACGCACCATGCGCCTCCACTGTATGCACAGCCACTCTTGTGAGCGCCATCGGTCAAACACTATCGGTCAAACACTTTAGTTGTTGAATTACCCGTTCTCACACCGCTGGTGGAAAAGCACGTCTGATCGTAACTGATGTGCCAATAACACCTCCAGGCAAGTAAATTTGGGCGAATCCAAATCCGGTATAACTTGATCCAGATCAGTGATTGCTTCATCTCTTTGATGGACAATCGATTTACACATTCATTAAAAGATCCTTTATGTCGACACTACTCGATATCAGCAGTGACCCCGAAATCCAGAAAGAGCTGGCAAGCAAATTGGGTGAATTCAGGCCTGATTGTCTTCTCGTGCACACCGATAACATTAAAGACGCATTGGTCCATATTGAGCAATTGGATATCGATGCGATCTTCGTAGACACGCGCATCGCCCATAAGCTTCGTCATGATGTGAATGAGCTACTGGCCCGGACGTCACTGACAACAAAAATAATTCTAATCGATTCCCACCAGGATCTATTGGATCCGGAACGCTTCAATATTCTAGGTTTAGAGACTATCGACCTGCCGTTGAGCACGGAAATCCTTGACCGAGTGATCGGTCACTGAAGTCGATCGGCATTGCCATAAGCCCTGATTGATACACTTGGGAACCAGGAAGGATGTTTGCCGCTGCCTAATCTGTAAATACCGGCATGGCGCCCATTTCCCAGAGTATTACCGTGGCGCCTAACATCCCAGCCACCATCACCAGACCCACTGCCACCATGGCGCTGGCAAAAAGAAAACCCCTTTCCTTCGGGATCTGCATAACTATGGGCACCCCGATATAAAGTAAATACACGGTATAAAAGCCGGCCCCTATGCCCAGCAAAATATCCAGCCAGAGAATCGGGTAGAATCCTATGCCGCCACAAATAAACAGTGGTACACAGGTATAGGCAGCAATCTGCACACCCCTTGCAACGGATGACTCCGCTTCATAGGTATGCGCCATCCAGTGGATCATATAGCCTAAAATCCCGATACCCGTTAACATGGCAAGATAGAACAGCAGACTGATTTCCAGGGCACTTGCCGTTGTTAACTTGACGACACGATCTGCCCCTATTGTCCAGCCAACACGAGTTGCGCCGAAATACCAGGCGCACGCCGGTAATAGGGCAATAATCAAAATGAATTTTAGGTAGTGGCTTGCGATTCCACCACTCTCTTTGCGGATTTTCTGCCACTCATTTGCAGGGTTTAAAAATAAGCCGAGTATATGGTGCATCGACTTTCCTCCAGGATACTATTTTTATTTCCATTATATTCATTTTAGTTCATTCTGGTGCATCTGATCACCTTCGTGAACATAGAAGTTAGCCCCAATAACACCAGTCAATGTCCAGACGCCAAACAATATCACAATTGACGCCATAGCTGATCTTATCGTCTTCCTCCTTATTAAAGACAACAGCCTGTTGGCAAATGCGCCTGCGAGAAAAAGGGTTGGGAAAGTGCCCAACCCAAAGCTTATCATAATCAATCCACCTTTGAGCATATCTCCAGTGGTCATGGCAAAGGTAAGCAGGGTATAAACCAGTCCACACGGCAAACACCCCCAAAATATACCGGCCACATATCCTTCCAACGAAGCCGGTATAGTGCCGTTCATTACACCGAATTTCCGGACCGGTTTCCACAGCCGAAAACCGAGGTTCTCCAAATGTCTTAGCCCCATCCACCAGCCGCCAATATACAACCCCATACAAATCATCAGCAGCGCCGCTACTATACGTAGCAACTCGCCCGCAATTGGAATCAGATGATGTAATGACATGCCAATCGCGCCAAATACCAATCCAAGTACTGCATAGGTAGTAATGCGGCCGAGATTGTAATTTAAGGTGCTCACCAACATGGAACCCAGACCACTGCCGGACCGGGTAGTTCTCATTGCAAGGGCCCCCACAATACCACCACACATCCCTGCGCAGTGTGGTGCGCTCACCACGCCCATGAGGAATGCCGCCAGGAAAGTTATGTCTTCAGACGTCAATCTTCATCTCCTTCTTCTTGCGTGTCGTCCTCGTCGAATAGTATCTCATAGCCCTGGCGGTCCAGATCTTCAAATTGATCGTTGTTAACCGCCCAGATGAATACGCCGATGGCGATGCTAATCAACAATAGGCTTACCGGTATTAGTACAAAAATAATTTCCATTGCCCATCCAAGCCGTGGGAATTCTGCCGAATTGTCTAGCTTAAACCTTTACGCGGCTCAATCGCCAAGCATTACCCACTACAATAAGTGAACTACAGGACATTCCCAGTGCAGCGAGCCACGGGACGATAAATCCGCTCACGGCCAACGGCAATGCGATTACATTATAAGACAAAGCCCAAACCAGATTTTGACGAATGATTCTTCTGGTTTTACGTGCAAACTCGACTGCGCGACCAATGTCGTCAACGCGATTTGACAACAGCACAGCGTCCGTCTTTGCCTGCACAAAATCGCTTGCGTCTGCCATCGCAATGGAAGTTGTGGCAAGACCCAGAGCTGCGATATCGTTGATTCCGTCTCCCACCATAACGACTTCGGGTTGACGACTTTGCAGCGACTTGATGAAATTCATTTTTTGCTCTGGCGAAATGGCACTGAGTATCGACTCTATGGACAGCATTCTGCCAACTGCCTCGGCCGTCTGCACAGAATCCCCTGTAACCAGGTGCGCCTTGATACCAAGTTTATTAAGGTGCTTGATACCAGCAATACTATCGGGTCGGATCTGATCCGCAACTCGAAACCAGGCGACTGGTTCGGATTGCTCTGCCATAAGGATCCAAATTCCAGTCTTGTCTGGAAACGGTACTTCCTTTTCAGGACAGGCAAAAGCGGGTTTTCCAATTCGAAAACAGCGTCCATTTACGAGACCCGATATGCCCTGACCAATGACCTGCTCACGATCTTCAACTGCCAGCAGAGTTTCTGCATCAAATGCATAAGCAACGGGATGTTCAATGCCATTTTCCAGGGCAGCAGCAATATTTAGACATTCGGAATCGGAAAGATCGGTAAGCGCCATCACTTCCTCTACCGTCAATCTTCCCTGTGTCAAGGTTCCTGTCTTGTCAAATACAACATCCTTCACTGAAGCCAGACGCTCAAGTACATGTGCTTTGGACACCAGAAAACCGATCCTGCCTAAAGCACTCGTAGCTACTGTTAACGCTGCGGGTGTGGCCAGGGAAAGTGCGCATGGACAACTAATTACCAGAACGGAAAGGACAACCGAAAAACTGTTGCCTGGATCATTCACGCCCCACCATAAAGCAGTTAGGGAGGCCACTGAAATAACGAATACAACAAACTTGCGAGCCACTGCATCCGCAAGCGTCGCAATACGCGGCTTTTCTTTCGTTGCCCGTTCTGATAACCGCACTATTTTTGACACTATGGCGTCCCCGGCGATTGCTGTCACCGTGATGCGGATTGGACTCTCCAGGTTAATAGACCCGGCAAATACGGACTCGTTCTCCTGTAGTGAGATTGGGGTTGACTCACCGGAAAGGGCTGACTGATCGACTACCGCTTCCCTGTCCAACAACACTCCGTCAGCCGGAATTATTGCTCCAGTACGAATTCGGATTTGATCACCTGGCTCCAATTCTTCCACCAATACCATCTTGTCATGGGCTAAATTATTATCCAAAGCGCCAGGTTCTATCAATGCAGCATGGGAAGGAAATGCGGAGAGTAAGTCATTTGACGTTCGAAGACTGTGGTAACGGGCCTGAAACTCCAGATACCTTCCCAACAGTAAAAAGAACACAAACATGGAAACCGAATCAAAATAGACCTCCCCCATACTCGTTAGAGTATTCCAGACACTGAAGGCATATGCGCTTGCTATTGCCAATGACACGGGTAGATCCATTCCCGGTATACCGGCTTTCAAGTCTCTGAAGGCCCCCACAAAAAAAGGCCGGGCGCTATAAAAAAAAACCGGTGTTACGAATGCCATACTTGCATAGCGGAACAGGATCTCATAGGTCTGTTCCATGCCAGCAAAAGCGCCAGCGTACATGGCGAACGAAAACATCATGACTTGCATCATAACTATTCCCGCCAATCCCAACCCCTTCAGATGCCGCTTTTTATCCTCCTGGTATACAACCCGAACAGCACTGGGTTTGTAGGGGGTAGCCTCATACCCCAACTGACGTATGAGGCAAAATATCTGACTTACGGGAATCTTTGCAGGAGCAAACTGAATGAAAGCGCGTTGGTTGGCAAGATTTACATGTGCATCCTCAATACCAGCCTGTCTACCAAGGTAGTTTTCCAGTAGCCAAACACATGCCGCACAGCGGATGCCACTGATTATCAGGCTTGCTTCGCTTATATCGTCATTCTTTTTAGTCACAAAAAACTTCAGGATTTTTGCGTGATCCAGATGACTGTAATCCAATTCGCCAGCAGTTTTGTTCAACAGCCCCGGATTGAACAATGCAGAATCCTCAGCCGTTTCCCGAAACCGGTAGTATTTCCCCAGGCCCGCATCCAGAATCATGGAACTGGCAGCGAAGCAACCAGCACAACACATAATCCTTTCTGTGCCATCAACTTTAACGCTCCACCGACTGCCACCCGGTACATCCAACCCGCAGTGATAACAGAGATCTTTTCCAACTTCAGGAATCCCTTGTAAGAGCTTATCGCAGTTTAGTTCATCCACTGCAGCATTACCTTATACAGCCGTTGGCTTTATGACTACTGCCCCGGTCGCTGGAAGTATCACCCGACCGCGCAATCTCCACTCATTGTCCAGATCTCTTAGCTCAAGATACCAACGGCCATCTAAAGGTGCACCAAAACTGCCCTGAAACATCCCTTTTTCACCATTTTCCCTGAACAGAGTCGATTTCAAGTCCCTTGCACTATCAGTGGGATGAAATAATTCAGCTACCAATCCGTATTCGTCGACACCCCGCAGAATCACGAATATGACGCCTTCCATCACATCAAATTCGATACTGGCCTCGACTCCCAGTTTTGTCGCCAGTATATCCCGATCCAACTGCCTGTTAATGGCCATACCATCTTTATAATAACTGTCTTTCACCAGGTGATCGGAGCCGGTTATTGCCAAATAGATCATCACCACACCTCCGATAACAGAACTGCCAGGAATGGCAATTAGTATCCAGGGCCAGAGCTGACGATACCAGGGTTTTTGATTTTCAGGCTCTAACATAAGTCACATGTCCTGTGCGGTGTTGCAGAATCAGAAGCAAATTAAAAAAGCGGCTGAGGACCTATAAAGCTGCTTTCACTTACAGCACTCAAAAGAGCATCGTCGACTGCATGAACACGAAATTGAATTTTGTAGTTGGTCTTCGTCAATTTGTCCGGATTAACCTTGATGCCGGTTGGCACATTTAGCACCTCACCCGCCTCAAGGTGAACAGAAGTCCGTGTAACAAATTTTGCACCTTCAATGCCCTGAATAGAAATTCTGTAGTCATGGGGTGACTGGGACATATTCAATATCTTCAGCGTATAGACGTTCAATACCTGCCCGTCTGCGGTCTGTTGATACAGTCGTACCCTGTCTCTGATCACATCCAACTCCAGAGGAGTGCGCGTTGCCAGAACAGTTGTAAACAGAATGAACATGACCAGCAATACGGACCCATATCCAATTAGCCTGGGCCGCAGGACTTTTTGTTTATGCCCTGCCAGCCTGTTCTCGGTGGTATAGGCTATCAACCCCTTTTTATACGCCATTTTCTGCATAATTTCATCACACGCATCAATGCACAGAGCGCAGTTAATGCATTCATACTGGAGACCTTTACGTATATCGATTCCAGTTGGACAGACTTGCACACACATAAAACAATCGATGCAGTCACCCAGACCCAGATCTGCAGGATTGGGTCCCCTTTGTCTCGCGCCTCTGGTTTCACCGCGTCTGGCATCGTAGGAAACTATCAACGTATCTTCGTCAAACATTGCTGCCTGAAAACGCGCATAAGGACACATATAGAGACAGACTTGCTCTCGCATCCAGCCCGCATTTACATACGTTGTCGCGGTAAAAAACAGCACCCAAAAAGCGGCTTCCGGGGCAACTTCCATAAATATGATATCGGCAACCAGTTCACGGACCCCATAGAAGTAACCGATAAATGTCAACCCCGTCAGAAATGCGAATCCCAACCACATACCATGTTTCACCACCTTCTTACACAGTTTCTGCACCGACCAGCGCTCGCGATCCAATCGCATACGTTGATTTCTATCACCTTCGACTAATTGTTCAGCCCACATGTAGATAGCGGTCCAAACTGTCTGCGGGCAGGTATAACCACACCAGACTCTACCCAACCAGGTTGTTATGAAAAATAATAGAAATGCAGAGATCATCAATCCCCAGGCCAGAAACACCAAATCCTGGGGCCAGAAGGTTAGCCAGAGAATATGGAATTTACGTTCGGGTAGGTCGAACAGAATCGCCTGCCTACCCTCCAGATTCACCCAGGGCATCAGGAAATAACCCAACAATAAAGGCCACCCTGTGTAAAGTCTTATTCTTTGGTAAAAACCTTCTATACGACGTGTATAGATTTTTTCCCTTTTCTCATAGAGATTAAAAACCGTCGAGCTGACATCAGAGGTGATAAGTTCAGCCGGTGTATTCTCTGGCACACTATTGCCATGGTTGCGATGATCCAATAGTTCAGACTTCGGTGACTCCAGAATACTGTCACGCTGACGTGATTCGGTAGGATTTGACATATTGGGTGCGGTTTCCGGAGTGTCAGGCCTTTCAGGCATTCTTCCAGGTAAATCCTGGCCACTCAGTTCAGGGGTTCTCAGCGAGATAGTCCATATACATAGCCCGCCAGAATATGTGCCTTGTTTTCACCCAGTTTGTGCTTGAAACCGGGCATTTCTCCGTTTCTGCCATTTCTGATGGAAAACTCTATGCGCGATCGTGAATTGCCATACAACCAGATGCCATTAGTCAAATCCGGGGCACCCAGTGCAGGCAACCCTTTTCCTTCAGGACCGTGGCAAGCAATACAAAAATTCCCGAATAAAGTTTCACCCTGTGCCACGGCGTCCGGGTCTGCTTCTCTGTTGTTCAGGCTCAGGATATAGGCGGTTACGTCTCTAATTCCCTGGTCGCCGATAACGGTTCCCCACGCCGGCATGGCGGCTTTCCGTCCATGCAGAATCGTTTGTTTAATAGTGGAAGCTTCAGCACCCCAGGTCCACACATCATCGATCAGATCCGGAAAACCAAATCCGCCAGCAGCCGTTGATCCATGACACACCGAGCAGTTATTGGCGAACAGCCGCTGACCCATTTTTACTGCTGCCGGAACTTTGTAAATCTCTGCCACCGGCAGCTGCCGGTATTTTGCGAATAGGGGTTCGTACCTGGCGCGACTGGCTTCCTGGTCAGTCTCTAATTCACCAACTGAAGTCCAATCTGCAATGCCGGGAAAATTACCCAGACCAGGATACCAGATCAGGTAGCCAACACCGTATATCATCGTGAGTACAAACAGCCAATACCACCAGGCAGGTAATGGATTATCATATTCTTCAATACCGTCATGGATATGGCCGGTCGTTTCCCCAGATTCTTTGCCCGTTTGACGGTTCAGCTGCAACACCACATAGAAGAATAATATCGAACCCAGGCTGCCGATAATTACCACCCAACTCCATGCCGTACTCATTCTGTATCCTCCAATTCTGAAGGTGTTTCAGGCTTTTCGGAAAAGGGCAACATGGACGCTTCCTCGAAGTCCTTTTTACGCTTTGAACTGTATGCCCAGAAAACCACGGACAGGAACGCCACCATACAGAGCACCGTTGCAATGCCTCTTAAATCGTTCATATCCACTGCCGGTCTCCTATCGTCTTGCCTTGATCAACAGACCCAATTGCTGCAAATAATCAATCAGCGCTTCCGCTTCCGTTCTGCCTGCTACCATTGCTTTCGCACCGGCAATATCCTCATCTGTATAGGGAACTCCGACCACGCGCAACGCGGCTAGTTTGTCGGCCGTAATTTCACCATCCAGGATGTCTTCAAACAACCAGGGGTATGCCGGCATATTGGATTCCGGTACGACTGCCCTTGGATTATACAGGTGGGCACGGTGCCAATCATCGCTATACAAGCCGCCCACCCGTGCAAGATCAGGTCCGGTACGCTTGGACCCCCAGAGGAATGGGTGGTTATATACAAGCTCGCCCGCCACAGAGTAATGCCCGTAGCGTTCGACTTCAGCCCGCAGTGGTCTGATCATCTGAGAATGGCAAACGTTGCAGCCTTCACGAATGTATATGTCTCTGCCTTCCAGTTGTAACGCTGTCAATGGCTTTAAACCCTTAATGGGTTCCGAAATGACTTTTTGGAACATCAGGGGAATAATTTCTATCGCACCGCCAAAACTCACAGCGATGACGATCAGAATGATCATCACTCCCAGGTTCTTTTCTATGAATTGGTGATTCATGCCGCACCCTCCGATGATTCAGGGTCCGTGGTTGCTGTTTTCCACACATTGTAAGCCATCACCAACATGCCAATCATGAAGATCGCACCGCCCAGGAACCTGACCACATACCCGGGAAAACTTGCCTCAACCGATTCGACAAAACTGTAAGTCAATGTACCGTCATCGTTCACTGCCCGCCACATCAATCCCTGCATCAGTCCATTAACCCACATGGAGACAATGTACATTACGGTACCGATAGTCGCCATCCAAAAGTGTATGTCGATCAGCTTTAAACTGTACATCTTGCCTTGCTTTCGACCAAACACGATGGGCACCAGATGATACATGGTACCGATCGACACCATCGCCACCCAGCCCAGAGCGCCGGAGTGCACATGCCCAATGGTCCAGTCTGTGTAATGCGACATCGCATTAACCGACTTGATCGCCATCATTGGACCCTCGAATGTAGACATACCGTAGAACGAGAGAGAGACGACCAGAAATTTTAGAATGGGATCAGTACGTAGTTTGTCCCAGGCTCCGGACAGGGTCATGATTCCATTTATCATACCTCCCCACGATGGTGCCAATAGCATCAGCGACATCACCATTCCCAGGCTCTGAACCCAATCCGGCAACGACGTATAGTGCAGGTGGTGTGGACCGGCCCATACATATATGGCGATCAGTGACCAGAAATGTACTACCGATAACCGGTATGAATACACCGGACGTTCCGCCTGCTTGGGGACAAAATAATACATCATGCCGAGAAATCCGGCGGTGAGAAAGAATCCAACCGCATTATGCCCGTACCACCACTGCACCATGGCATCCACGGTTCCCGCGTATATTGAATAGGATTTGGTAAGTGATACGGGTATCGCCAGGCTATTGATTATGTGCAGAATGCCGACAGCTATGATGTATGCAGAGAAGAACCAGTTGGCCACATAGATATGTTTAGTTTTCCGCCGCGCCAGGGTACCGAAAAAGAGTATGCCGTAGAGAACCCAGACAACTGTAAGAAGAATATCGATGGGCCACTCCAGCTCAGCATATTCTTTGCTGCTGGTAATACCCAGCGGTAGCGTCACCACCGCGCATACAATAACCGCCTGCCAACCCCAGAAAACCACAGCAGCCAGAGAGTCGGAGAAAAGCCGTGTCTGGCAGGTTCTCTGTACTATGAAAAGCGAGGACGCAAACAAAGCAGAGCCGCCGAATGCAAAGATAACAGCATTGGTATGCAGAGGGCGAAGCCGACCAAAGCTAAACCACGGGGTATCAAAATTCAGGGCAGGCCATGCCAGTTGACCGGCGATTATCACCCCGACCAGCATACCAATAACGCCCCACACGACCGTCATGACAGCAAACTGCCGCACAACCTTGTAGTTGTATTCAGGATGATTGTAAGCAGAAGTCATCGGTTGTTATTCCATTGATCCAAATTCTGTGTTCGTTAACGAGAAGTTTTGCTGCGCCATCGAATGACAGGAACTGCTTAAAATAGAGCTGCGAATGGTACCAGTTGGGCACTCAAGTGTCATCGATTTCGTTTACAATTACGCCTGTATACATGACACTTCTGTCACCAACTCGTTATGAATCCGGATCTGGTAATTCTGCACACTGTGACCTGGAATCTGCCGTATCGCCTGTGCATTTACATTGGATCTGAATTCTGATCCCGAACCCATTATCATTAGCACGATCAGGGTATCGTTTATGGACTAAAGTTAGATTCGGGATTTTTTATGTTGCAATTTATATTTTTTTTCTGGCAAATGTGCCTGCTTAGAACCAGTCCCGAACGTGCACCTGTATCGATGGGTTTTATCGGATTTATCTTTGCCGTGTATGTAACAAGTTCCACCGCTCTCCTGACAATTTCCAGCGCCAGGAACCAAATCACGGACGCAATTAAGCTGGTCATTCTGGGTATTGTTATACAACTGACCTGCGTCTGGTTACTCCTTGTTTTCAAACGTGTAAGTTACCGTTTCCGCGCAACCCTGGTGGCTTTTCTAGGGACCAATACACTGCTGGTAATATTCATGATACCGCTCAACCTGTTTCTAATAGTCAACGAGAATCAAACCATGATTCTGTTCATCGAGGTGCTTTATTGGATGTTCTTCTTCTGGTGGATTGCTGTGGCAGGATTCATTCTGCACAAGTCAATCAACGTCAGTCTGATGCTGGGAATTACCCTGGCATTCACCATTGAACTGCTTTCTCTGATCACGACCAGCACGTTTCTCCCCTCTTCAGTGCAGGCGGTCAGCCAATCATGAACCTGCATATCCTGGGTATCTGTGGAATGCTCATGGGAAGCCTGGCCTTATTGGCGAAACAATCAGGTCATCAAGTTAGCGGCTCCGATCAGAATGTATATCCACCCATGAGTACACAGTTGTCAGAGGCGGGTATAACACTGATGCGTGGTTACCATGCCAGTCATCTTAAACCGGATCCGGATCTGGTCATTATAGGCAACGCCAACCTACCGAGAGGCAATCCGGCGGTGGAGTATGTCCTTGATCGCGGACTGGATTACGTCTCTGGTGCTGAATGGCTGGCAAGGTATATTCTGAAAGATCGCTGGGTTATTGCCGTGGCGGGAACCCATGGCAAAACGACAACGGCAAGCATGGTGGCATGGATACTTGAATCTGCGGGACTTGAGCCGGGATTTCTGATCGGCGGCATACCGAGCAACTTTCAGGAATCCGCCAGACTGGGTAACAAACCTTTCTTTGTCATTGAAGCGGATGAGTACGATACATCCTACTTCGATCGCAGATCCAAGTTTCTGCATTACAGACCACGCACCGCAATTTTGAATAACCTTGAGTACGATCATGCCGATATCTTTCCTGACCTTGGCGCGATCCAGGAACAGTTCCACCTGTTGGTTCGCAGTATTCCAGGGAAGGGAAGAATAATTCGACCGGAACAAGATGCCGCCCTCGATTCTGTACTGGAAAAAGGCTGTTGGACACAGGTGGAATACATCTCCTGCCACCACGCAGATCAAGGTTGGTCTGCTGTACCCGTGACGGACGACTGCCGTGAATTTGACATTCTTATCGATGGCACACGGATGGGTAGGGTCAAGTGGGACCTGCTAGGACAGCACAACATGCATAACGCCCAGGCTGCACTTGCGGCTGCTCGGCATGCGGGGATCGAACCCGAGACGGCAATTGACGCCATGTGCAGTTTTAAAGGCGTTAAGCGTCGTATGGAGTTACTATTTGAAACCGGGTTAACCCGCATCTACGAAGATTTTGCACATCATCCGACGGCTATAGAAACCACACTGAAAGGCTTACGAGCTTCAGTGGGTGATGCTGAAATCATTGCAGTTATTGAATTCGCATCCCATACTATGAAAAAGGGAGTGCATCGGGACAGTCTGGCCGCTGCGTGCCATCCAGCCAACAAGGTAATGTGGTTCAAGCCCGACTCTCTGGCGTGGCGTCTTGAGGACCTGGTGCAATCCGATGCTGATCGTTTTTCAATGCATACCTCCACCGATGAGATAGTGAATATGTTAGCGACTGTTATCCATGATCCATCCAGAGCACAACATATTTTAATAATGAGCAATGGCAGTTTTGACGGGATTTATGACAAACTGCGTACTCGGTTCAACCTTTGAAATGAATCACAGCCCTGCCAATTCAATCACGCTGGCGATCACGGGTGCCTCGGGCTTCCAGTATGGTTGGCGACTGTTGCAAGCACTCCTATCTTCCGGGAAGCGGGTATTTTTGCTGATTTCCGATGCTGCTTTTGAAGTTGCGGTAGTTGAAACTGATTTGTCACTCCCAAGAAGCTCAGAGGAACTAACGAAATGGCTATGTAATCATTTTCAGGCAGCAGAAAATCAATTAATGGTCAACGATTTAAACGATTGGAGTTCAGCTGTTGCATCCGGCTCGGGTGCACCCCACGCGATGGTTATTTGCCCATGCAGCAGTGGGACCTTGTCTGCTGTGGCAACTGGTGCCGGGAGGAATCTTATCCATCGAGCGGCTGATGTCGCAATCAAAGAAAACCACCAGTTGATTCTGGTGCCCCGGGAAATGCCGCTGTCGGCCATACATCTCGAGCACATGCTTGCTCTTGCCAGAATAGGGGTCACTATCGCCCCGGCGAATCCCGGCTTCTATCACCGACCTGAAAGCCTGGATGATCTGATCGATTTCGTCGTAGCTCGAATACTAAATCAACTGCAAATTCCTCAGGATCTGCTTCAGCCCTGGGGTCAATAATCCAGGGAAACTTCGACATGTTTCAAATTATCAGATAATCTTGGGATTGGAATATCTAAACACTGGATCCGGAGTAGAGCCTATGATCTCGTTCACCAGGAGACTGTCCAAGATGTCGGACCACGAGAATAGCAACTGTAGCGAGGGCAAGTCTGATTGGGCTGTTCTCGGACAGCCTCCTGGGTTCTACCAGAAACTGTAGCAGGCCAGGATATTGACCCTACGATCATCCAGGAAAACTGCATTGCAAATCAGGGAAACAGACCTATTCGGACCGATTCGAGACTTTCTGGTTGAATACGGTTATAGCGTCAGATCAGAGGTGATGAGTTGCGACATTACTGCGACGAAAGAAGCTGAGCTTGTCATCATTGAGCTCAAGCGTACTCCTAACATCAAATTACTCATCCAGGCAACTGACCGCCAGAAGTACTCAAAATCAGTCTATGTTGCGATTGCGGAGCCGGGTAAAAAATCGAAACACTATCTGGGGGTCATGCGGTTACTGAAAAAATTGCATCTGGGCCTGATTACTGTCCGTTTTGGCAACCTGGGACCTCGTGTCAATGTTGTTTTCGATCCGCCAACTCAAGATACAGTTCCAAAATCGAAGCAGTTGGGAAAGCACCGGCTGGCACTTCTGACTGAACTGGCTGGCCGCTCCGGTGATTACAATGTCGGCGGCAGTATACGCACCAGACTGGTCACAGCATATCGAGAAAGAGCTATTTTCATCGCTTGTTGTCTGAAGACGTTAGGCCCTCTGAGCCCTGGTAAATTACGTGATCTGGGCGCAGGAAACGATGCCGGGGACATTCTTTACAAGAATCACTATCACTGGTTTCGTCGCGTATCACACGGCGTCTACGAAATCAGTAGCCGTGGAATCAAAGATCTGGATGAGTTTCCCGATATCGTAAAAAACGCTAAACTGCAGCTCCGAGAACTGACAGAAGCGGAGCAATGCCAGCAAACCGGCGATCCTGCTATCTGTGAGGAGGCTGCTGCAAAGTAAGTGCAACCAGGTCATCGGCAATATAGTGAGCAGTTAACAGCATATGCCCTGCGCTCTAATATAAATTGTTTTTGTAATCATTTGCAGCTACATGAACCAGACTATTAAAGATAGCTCCCACCAGGTTTCGTCCAGAAACCTGAATGAAATCGTATCGCTCTCTGAACAGCAAAATATCCCCCTGGAAAAGTTGACCGAAGGTACTAGTCTGACCAGGGACCTTATGCTTGACACTAACAGATACATCAGCTGGCAAGAATTCACGACTCTGTGTAATAACGTCAATGAACTCATAGATGAAAAGGTACTACTCGATCGGTATCAATCGTCTACCAGTCCTTTTCGCATGTTACGGTTAATGGGACACCTGGTTTACGATCTGAAAGAACTGTTCTGCTATGCCTTCGGAGAAAACGGCCTTGTCACTCAACTTTATCCATTGAATGTAACGGTCGAAGAGGTAGATTCGAATCATCTCATTTTCAATTACGAAATGAGAGATGATCTATCGCCATCAAAAGTACTGCACGTGGCGATTTTGGGGCAGTTGATGGGACTGCCGCGGTTACACGGGTATCCCCTGGCAAAGGTCAAGATGACGCGCACTACCAGAGGTGCGATTTACGATGTTACCTACTCCGGAAGGCGTAATCTGTGGTCAAGAATCAACACAGCCTGGAACTGGCTAGCCACTGCCAGGTCTATAGGCCGCGAATTGGAACAAACACACAGGGAGTTAATTTCCCAGAATAGAGAACTCGAACAGGAAATAAAAAAGACCAGGGAAGTCGAGAGGGTCAACCGTGCAACCCAGGCCATGTATCAGCTTCTCGCTGATAACGTCCAGGACATCATTTGGACGACGGATCTCGACCTGAACTTTACTTACCTGAGTCCGTCGGTAGAGGGAGTCCTGGGGTATACACCAGAAGAAGGATTGGGTACACCTTTCAATGCCCTGATACAAGAAGAAACAAAAATCTATCTTATGGAGCATCTGGAAACACAGTTGTCATCATACGCTTATGAACCCAATCCTGATGCAAATACAGTACTGGAACTGGAGGTCACAAAGAAAGATGGAAGCAGGATTCAAATTGAAATCAAAGCCTCGTTCATGCGGGACGAAAACGGCAAAGCTTATGGCGTGGTAGGCGTTGCCAGAGATATCTCCCAGCGCCATCAAGCCGAAAAGGACAGAAAAAAACTTGAGAGCCAACTGCAGGTTTCCCAGAGAATGGATTCTATTGGACAATTCGCAGGTGGGATCGCCCATGACTTCAACAATCTACTGGTCGCTATTCTGGGCTATTCAGATCTAGCGTTGAATCAACAGGGATTATCACCAGAAGCGAGGGAGTTCGTTGGCGAAATCAAGGCAGCTGGTGAACGCGCTGCCGCATTAACACAGAAATTGCTCACATTCAGCAAACGTCAATTTATCGAACCCATGCCAATTAATGTGAACGATCTGATTTCAGAACTTCAAAAGATGATTTTGCGTTTAATGCCCGAAAATATTGAGCTGGATTTTAGACTCGCAAGCGATATCGGGACGATAATGGCTGATCCGGGGCAAATTGAACAGATCCTGATCAATCTATGTCTTAATGCCCGTGACGCAATGCCTTCAGGGGGTAAACTGCGAATAGAAACCGCGGCGGTGACAATCGATGAAGATTTTGTTTCGCAACACTCATGGTCGACACAAGGCACATTTATGCACCTGTCTGTGTCAGATAACGGTACGGGAATCAGCGCCGCTGCCCTCGAGCATATATTTGAACCATTCTATACGACTAAACCCGAGGGAGAGGGGACCGGGCTGGGACTGGCCGTGGTGTTTGGCATAGTCCAACAACACCGCGGTTTCATTAATGTCTACAGCGAATCGGGCATGGGATCCCATTTCAACATCTATCTGCCCACTGTGGAGGAAACACCGAGTCAAAATTCCCCCTCAGTGAGCGCTAAAAGTCAACGGGGATCAGAAACTATCCTGTTGGTTGAAGACAATGAACATGTCCGAAAACTAGCCAACCGGATACTTTCTGACCACGGCTACAGGGTACTCGAAGCCGCCGATGGTCCAGAAGCATTGGTTATCTATGAGCAAGCGGCTGATGGCATATCATTGGTGCTTCTGGATGTGGTTATGCCAAAGATGAATGGTGAAGAAGTCATGATGGCAATGAAGGATATTAATCCAAATCCGTGTATTCTGTTCGCCAGTGGCTATTCCCCCATGGGTGTACATACCAGTTTCATCCTTGAAAAGAACTATAACCTGATACAAAAGCCCTATAGCCCCGCTCAATTGTTGGACCAGATTAGAAATTTGCTGGACTAGCAGTCCAACTGCAGTGGATTCTTACTTGCGTTTGTTAAGATTAGTGCAATGTAATGTAAGTAAGCGCTAACTTAATTATTGTGTTCAATACGCGTAAACTCGCAAGCTGTGGATAACTTTGGTGATAACTTTTAACGCAACAAAGTATTTTCCTGATTTTGCCCCACCATGCTTCCATTAAATCTCATCACCAGATGAAATAAGCTTTATTTTTCAAAGTCTTATGAGTGATTTCAGTATTGGCCTCGACATCGGCTATAAGATGAGCAACAGGTCACTCGGCAGGCAGTCATTGTGTATAAAACGTAAACCCATGCACCGATAAAGGCTTTAATTCTCGAAGGAAACGACCCGACTGGTGTCATAATACCTATCTCTGACCCCACTCATTCATCTCGTTAGCATCGGGAATTAGAGAGGCATACGCCTTCTCCGAGGATATTCAGGCGATTGTTACCAGGCACAAAGGTTGCAGCAGGAAATCGTTGAAATAGTATAAATCTGCTGTAGGAAATGTCTCACAAGGTGAACCTCGAATGTGCGATATATCCCTATCTTGTAGGACAAATCTCTCACCCTAACATGGCTATTACGGCGTAACGCAGGAGTCATCCACGCATGCCGTTCCAGGTGAAATTAAAGGCTTTTTGCTTCCAACACCTTTACTGTGTTTCCAGGTTCTCATGGAGGATCTCGACCACTTGACCTTTCGAAAAATCTGGCTCATCGGCACTTCTCCAAATTAATGCCTTCACAAGGTTAGACCCATGATACAATTTGGCTAAGGTACTGCCCCTTTGCACTGAAAGAACATTTTGCAAATCCGGTGGCCGTAGCGGCACCGGATATTCGGCGAGCCATCACCCTTTATCCCGGAGTTGACCCCGCACTCGCGAAGCGCCGGGTCACTTCACAATTCGGTTTTTGGCAAACTTATCCATATTGATATGAATATAAGAGAACAACTGGATCAACACATCTCTGTGGCTCTATCACAAGCGCTGCAGGAACTTGATCTCGAAGGAGAATTTTCAGCGATTGTCAAACAGGCTGGTCGACCTGAGTTTGGAGATTATCAGGCTAATGGCATCATGGGTGCGGCAAAACATAACCGCACGAATCCCCGTGAGCTAGCCGAAACAGTGCTGAGATTTATCAATCTGGAAGAGATGGTGGACAATCTCGAGGTCGCAGGTCCCGGATTTATAAACATTCATCTGAGAAGCGACTATCTGGCAGACCGACTTACCCTGATGCTTCATGACGAGAGACTCGGTATCGAGCCACTCATTCCAAAGACTGTAGTAATAGATTACTCCTCCCCCAATCTTGCGAAGGAGATGCATATTGGGCATCTGCGCAGTACTGCTATTGGCGATGCGATTGCAAGAACACTCGAATTTCTTGGTCACAATGTTATTCGAGCCAATCACATGGGAGACTGGGGAGCCCAATTCGGAAGCCTGTTAGCCTATATGGACCAGCTTTCCAATGATGCCGACGGTCTGTCCCGGGGACTTTCCGATCTGGAACTGTTTTATCAGGAAGCTTCAGCGCAGTTCAGAGAGGATCCGGTGTTTGCACAGAGAGCCCGGGAATTTGTGGTGAAGCTGCAAGGCGGTGACCCAAAATGTATCAATCTGTGGAATCAATTTATTAAGGAGTCAGTAAGTCACTGTCAGAGTATCTACGACGCTTTGAATATTTCGTTGACGCCGGACGACATCTATGGCGAAAGTTTCTACAACGAATTCCTGAGTGAGGTGATAAGCGATCTGTCCAGCGCAGGTCTTCTCACCGAGTCAGATGGAGCCCAGTGCGTATTCCTGGATGAATTCAAGGGTAAGGATGGAGCGCCTCTGCCTGCGATTATTCGAAAATCAGATGGCGGTTATCCCTACATGGCAACCGATCTGGCAGCAGTTAAGTATCGTAGTCAAACCTTGAAGGCTGATTCTGCTTATTACTTTGTCGATGCACGACAAAGTCTTCATCTAAGACAGCTGTTTGCCGTTGCCAGAGCAGCAGGTTATATTTCGACTGCTCAGGACTTTCGACATCTACCCAACGGAACCATTATGGGTGAAGATGGCAGACCTTTTAAAACCAGAACTGGTGGTGCCGTCAAATTGGCAGATGTACTCACAGAAGCCAAATCCAGAGCATTTGATCTGGTGAGTACCAAGAACGCCGAATTGGACCAACAATCGCGAAAATCGATAGCGGATGTTGTGGGTATTGGTGCAGTGAAATACGCTGAACTATCCAAGAACCGTACCAGCGATTACATTTTCAATTGGGATGCGATGCTGTCATTTGAAGGCAATACAGCGCCCTATCTTCTATATGCTGTCACACGTATTTTCAGCATTTTCAGGCGCGCCGGTGTAGAACCATCTCAACTGACCGGCGCGATAGTTTTATCCGAGCCGGCAGAAAAGTCCCTTGCAATAAAGCTGGTGCAGTTCCCGGAAGCGATCAACTCGGTAGTTACAGATTGTCTGCCCAATCTGCTCTGCAACTATCTTTTTGAGCTATCCGGTCAGTTCATGTCATTTTATGAAACCTGTCCTGTTCTAAAGACGGAAGACAAGACACGGGCCAGTAGATTACTTTTATGTGTTGTTACCGCAAATACTCTAGGCAAAGGATTGGAACTGTTAGGTATCGAGACAGTGGAACAGATGTAGGTACATATGGGATGTTTCTGATCGTGGCAAGATCCGAAAACAATGTGATCGGTTCCGGACTCGAGATACCCTGGCGAGTCAAGGGCGAACAACGCTTGTTCAGAGAAATTACGCTGGATAACACCCTGATCATGGGTAGGAAAACATTTGCGTCAATAGGTAGAGCCCTGCCCGGCAGGGACACGGTGATAGTAACCAGGCAGTCGGATCTCTCGTTTCCTGGTTGCTACATTGCTTCAAGCCTGGAACAGGCGCTGGATGTTGCCAGTGAACTCAGAGGTGACGTTTTTGTTGCCGGAGGTGGTGAGATCTACGGACAAGCAATTGATCTGGCCGATGGCATCCATCTAACCACCATTCACACCCTTGCAGAGGGTGATATCTTCTTTCCGGAATTCGATACAAGCCAATTTGACATCGTCGTCAGCCGCTACTATGAATCCAATATAAATTACACCTATGAGTTTTTATTACGCAAGCCATTGGAAGCAAGAATATGAAATTTGACAATCGTGTGACTCGACTTCTGGGAGTCGAAATCCCTATTGTGCAAGCACCCATGGGTTGGATCGCACGGTCTCAAAATGTCATGCCAGAGTTCGGGCAGGCAAAGGATCTCTATTTTGGCGGTGATATGGAAGCAGCGATCGCACTGACCGGAGAAGTATGTGGTCGAATTGATGCCGTGAAATCTGTAGCAGATATTATTTCCGAGACCAGTCGCGAGTTTTTTGCAACAGTAAAAAATCTAACGGATCGATATGGGCGCTGAGCGACAAGGATTCACGCAGACAGCCGGAATCCAGAACTTGCTATTCGACAAAAAGGTTTCCCCCCACATGGGTGACCTGGACTACAGCGCTGGAGGTGCAGACAAGTTCCTCGTTAAGTTGCATCATTGCTGCACACACATCTACCACTGGTAACGTATCCCAGACTCGTGCCGTATGAGAAAGCAGCCTTCTGACGCCTTCCCCAGAGAGTGCTGGATCCTTTTCCTTCATGAGTGCGACAACACCGGACACATGTGCTGTAGCCATCGAACTGCCGGATTCAAACGTATAGCCGCTGCCGGGAGCCGTGGTAAGAATATCCATTCCCGGCGCAAGGAAACTCAACCCATAAGAAGCATCCGCGTGTCCTATGGGGGGCGCAGTCACCGCAATTACTTCCAGCATATTAGCGGGAAAACTGTGCTTGATTCCCACAGCCTGATCCACCGCGCTAACGATAATCATCCCCTGTTCGCTGGCTTGTTTGATAAGCCGGGCAATTAACGAATCGGGGGGGCCGGTCAGGCTCAAGTTCACTATATCCGGATCCAACTCAAGTGTCTTTACCAATGCTTTAACCAGAGAGAAGCTATCGCATCTTGAGCTGCTGCCATTGTCTTCATGCCAACAGGCTTTTAACGCCATTAGCTTTACATCTGGCGCCATACCAACAATTCCCACATCGTTATTCGCTGTTGCCGCAATCACCCCCGCGACAGCAGTGCCGTGCTCGTCATCATCAAACTGTTGCTGATCATGCGCTACAAAGTTACCTTTGTAGACAATCTTGCTTTGCAGTTCCGGATGCCTTGTGTCCAATCCCGTATCAATAATGGCGACTACTACACCTTTGCCCGTAGCCCACTCATGGACCTGTTCCAATCCGTCAATAGTTACGGTGTTCTGCAAGTGAAAATAGGGGTCGTTGTATGCCAGCAACCTGTAACTACTAATGGTTTGCATTGATTCGATCTGTGTTTCCTTACTCAGGGCAGCCAACACTTGCGCAGTGGTTCTATCATCCTTTATTTCGAATACCACACATTCGATACCTAATGCCTCAATCGGCCAAATAGAGATGACTTTTAAAGCATACTTTCTTGCTATAAATCTGGCTATTTTCTTGACATTTATCCACGGCTTAGACTGTTGCGCACTTGCATTATCCGGTCCCCGATATCCCATCAGATGCACAGGTTGCTGATCCGCAACACCAATCGTGATCATGATCTGCCTGTCAATATTCGCTGCAACAGGATCATGTGGCCGCATCCAGGCACATCCGGAAAAAGTGTGCATAATGATCGCTATGATGACCAGCTTTGCACTTTGTTGCATCACTGCTCCCCTTTTATGCTAATTAGTGGCTAAAACCACGGAAATTACCGCATCCATTTTCCTGATCCGAGCAATAAAATCGACCTTCGACACACTTGACGGAATTTCCAGGTCAACCACAAAACTATCTTCCGTGTCCGAATTGCGAACGATTCTGGCGTTTGTTTTTATCAGAATCTCTCTGATTACTTCGCTTTCCGCATCCGGTGCAAATGTAATCACGGCTCTGTGATAACTCCCCTCTTCCTGCGGTATTTCAGAGGTCAATGTCTTGTAGGTACTCGCTGCTTCCGGGCTGCCTGCCACCGGGGCCCCGGGATTGCCTGTATCGGTCCACTCTGGCGACAGAACGATCACACCCACCATCAACACCACTGTCGCAGCGACATAGTGCATTCGAGCAGACAACCACGACATGCCCTGGTTCAGCTGCGCGAACCGGTTCCCTGCTTGAAAATCAAAATCTGCAAGCACCTGCTTTTCCCGTTCCGCAGCATCAATACGCTTCTGTAGCGCGCGAAAAGCCGGCTGGTAGCTCTCACTTGCGGCATCGTCTTCAGAAATTAACGCCATGAGTGACTGTAGCTCATCCCTGGTTTCCCGGCATTTCTGGCAAACAATCAGGTGCCCCAATAGTCTCTCACGTTCTTTGCCGGATAGGCTGTCATTAACCAGCCACGGTAATAAAGACGCTATATCCTCATGAATATCTTTAGGTTGTTTATTCATTGAACTCTCGCGTTCAAGGCTTCTCCGTTGCATCGGATTTAATTCCGCGTACCAACTGGGCACCTTTCAGATCCCTCGCTTCACTTTCATCCACGCTTTGATAGTTTTGTTCCTCCAATTGGGATAAAAGGTTTCCCAGTTTTCTTCTGGCGTGAAACATGCGTGTTTTTACTGTATTCACAGGGCAGCCCATGATTTCACTGATCTCTATATAGGAATATCCAAAATAGTACGTCAATTCAACTACAGATCTCTGCTCCGGAGATATTTTATCCAGTCCACTCCGAATCCATTCTCGTAAGCCAAGTTTCACTATAAAGTTGTTTTCTTCCTCGAGTTGCTCCAGCGCAAAAACAGAATCCGCATTCTGTTCCGGCATCTTTTTTATTCGATCCAGCGCCTTGATTCCCTTTAGATATGCAATACCAGTAATCCAGGTGGATACCTTTGAACGCCCCTGAAACTGGGAGGCGTTCTCCCAAACCACGAATAGCGTGTCATTGACAACCTCTTCTACCATCTCAGGACGACGCAACAATCGGCTTAGATATCGGCTTAATTGAGAATAATAGTGACGATAAAGTTCCTCAAACGCCACCTTGTCTTTGGTCGCAACCCTTTGAATGAGATTTACATCTCGCTCATTGTTACCGCGTTGTCCCGCTCGGATTGCCATGGGGATTACCTTATAGGAAAACTCTGATTAATTGGACCTTATGCAATAGACCGTTATTGATATGAATAAGTTCTCATTCCATCTTTTAGCATTCTTTTCGATCAAAAAAAAGCATATTATTGCTCCTATACTCCCACAGGATACGAATCGACGAGTTCCGAACAGCTACCCGGAATCCAATCGATACAACTTTTGGCCTGTCCCACCGGCGGAGGGGGCACTGGCTATACTCGTCGACAGGAGAAACATCATGGAGTTGTTATGCAAATTCCTTAGCGGACATGCATTAGCTGATTTCATCCTGCAAGGGGATACGATGGCTCTGTTTAATAACAGACATCACGCTTCCGCGGAAGGCCTGGAGAAGAAAAGCTCCTTTCCAAACTGGTACTACTGGATGACAGCCCATACCCTGATACATGGAGGTATTGTAGTTGCATAACCGATAGCTGGATTCTGGGGCTAATTGAGGTACTCCCGCACTGGGCTATTGATTATTCGAAGAGTGAAAAATGGATCAACTTTCACCAGGATCATGCACTGCATATCAGCTGCAAAATTGGTTACATGTTTTTGCTGTAATCCACTGAATCGGGTTGTTCAACCCCATGACTTCGCGTAGCATTTGCGCTCCAAATACAGACAGGTTCGAAAACCGAAAATGACTAGTCCCGAGAATAAATCCATGGATGAATTAGTGTCACTCTGCAAACGACGAGGGTTTGTCTTTCCGGCGTCTGACATCTATGGTGGAATCAATGGTTTCTGGGATTATGGACCTCTGGGAGTTGCTTTAAAAAACAATATCCGTGATTCCTGGTGGCGAAACACGGTGGAATGCCCGCCCATTGGACCGGATGGAGAACCTGTTTCTATCGTTGGACTGGATTCCGCCATTATTCAAAATCCAAAAGTCTGGAAAGCTTCCGGTCATGTCGACGGTTTCAGCGATCCCATGGTGGATTGTACGGAAACAAAGAAAAGGTATCGTCAGGATCACCTCGAATTACTGGTACCCAAATCCGGAGAAGGTTTGATGTACGCCTTCCCCGAAAATCAACCTGACCTGATTGCTGCCAAATTGAAGCAGGCACGGGTAGATCATTCACTATTTGAGACAGTAACGTTACCGGAGATACCAGTTTCCAGCTATGACAGGGTAGTGGCCCCTGATTCAAAAAATGCCGGAACTCTGACCCCGCCCCGCGCCTTTAATCTGATGTTCGAAACATATATCGGGGCTATTCGCCACGAAGACCACAAAGCATATTTGCGACCGGAAACAGCTCAGGGGATCTTTCTAAACTATAAAAATGTGCTGGATACCATGCGCGTGAAAATTCCCTTCGGGATAGCACAAATCGGCAAGAGTTTCCGCAATGAAGTAGCACCGAAAAACTTCATCTTCCGTTCCAGAGAATTCGAGCAGATGGAACTGGAGTGGTTCTGCCCGCCTGATGAAGCCCAGACCTGGTATCAATTCTGGAAAGAGCAACGCATGCTGTGGTGGTTATCTCTGGGAATAAATGCAAACAACCTGATCTTTCGGGATCACGATGCCGATGAGCTGGCTCACTATTCCAATGCCTGTGTTGATATCGAATACCGATACCCGTTCACATTTCCCGGATTTGGTGAGTTGGAGGGTATTGCCCATAGAGGCAATTACGATCTGACCGCGCACCAGAACCATTCCAGGACGAAGATGGAATACTTCGACCAGGCAGCCCAGCTAGCGGCAAAGGAAGCGGGCCTGGACAAAGAGGATATCGCTCGAAAATCACGCTATATCCCCCACGTAATCGAACCAGCCGGTGGATTAACCCGGGCTCTGCTGACGATTCTCTGTGAAGCATTCACCCCGGATGAGACACGACCATCAAAAGTCGTCATGAAATTCAAACCTAATCTGGCGCCCATAACGGCGGCAATATTTCCGCTGATTAACAAGGATGGGTTACCTGAGATTGCACGCGGAATCTACCAAAAACTTCGCCAGAAATACACACTACAATACGATGCCAAACAATCCATAGGCAAACGCTACGCACGAATGGATGAGGCGGGTACACCCTATTGCTTTACCATTGACGGGGATACCCCTCAAGATCATTCTGTGACTGTACGTGATCGTGATACGGCAGAGCAGCACAGGATTGCAATTGACCGCGTAGATGAGTTCCTGGCTGAGAAGATGCTTAGCTAGTTCCTGTCCGGATGCGGCCCACCGGATGCGGCCCACCGGATGCGGCCCACCGGATGCGGCCCACCGGAAACTGGCGCTTCCGGAAAAATGCCGAAAGATCGGAGTTTGTTCCATGTCGCATTTCAGTCGATACCAGGATCAATCATGTCAAGGATAGCCATCGCATCGATGTTGTTGAGTGCCAGCATGCCGGTAGCCGCAACAGATCCCTGTGATCTGCATTTTGTGCCTGTCCCCAACGGCTACAATTTTACCGCGACTCCCAAGGCCATGGACAGACCTCCTGAACTGGAAGAGTCCAGCATAGGAGCTATACACTTTACCCGTCTGCAGATATTCGATGCATCAGATCCTGCAGAGAACTATCGAATCTATCGATGGGCTAACAAATTCCATACCCTGACCAGGGAACAGGTGATTAAACAAGAAATACTCTTTAGTAGCGGCGATGAATTCGATCCCCGTATTCTTGATGAATCGGAACGCCTGCTTCGAGCCAGAAAATACATCTACGACACAGATATCCATCCGGTTAGAACATGTAACGGTGTAACCGACATTGAGGTAATAACCAGAGATGTGTGGTCATTTACGCCTGATCTGTCATTCACCCGTTCCGGAGGTGAAAACGAGTACCGCTTGAGCCTCAAAGAGAGCAACCTGTTCGGAACCGGGAACGAAGCGATGACGTCGTTCCGGCATCAGGATAACCGTGATTCTCTGGTATTCTCGTACAAGGATCCCAATGTGCGGGGCAGCAGAATGGTTTTTAGAAGCAATGTTACGGACAGCGACGATGGTTCAAGAATAGCTGTCAGTCTCGCCCTGCCTTTCTATGCCCTGAATACCAGGCGCAGCTGGAGTTTTGAGACTGAGCAGTTTGACCGGATTGATACCCAATACTTCAGAGATGAGGACATCAGTGAGGTACAGCATGAGGCGAGTCTGCTGGATGCCCGTTACGGTATCTCCGGTGGATTGATCAACGGCATTACACGTCGCTACATTATAGGCTACAGATTCGAAGATCATGACTATTCACCGGGTCCTGATTTGCCTCCACCCTCTGAATTCCCGCGTGATCGGCGCTTGTCGTACCCCTATTTAAACTATGAGAGCATAGAGGACAACTTTATCACCAGTTTGAATCTTGATCAGATACATCGCACTGAGGATCTGCACCTGGGTCGAAAACTGGTCGCGCGTATAGGTTACTCAGCCACGGATGAATCCCGGCTTATCCTTGCCGGTCGATTGCGCAACACGCTTCTGTATCGTCCAAAGATATTGTTGCAACACCGTGTGGACTGGAACGGTTTCTGGAATTTCGACCGCAGCGAGGCCGAAGAACTGCTTATTCAATACGGTATACGTTACTACCGGGAACAAACCAAACATCGCATGTTTTTTAGCAGTTTCAAGTTTACCTACAGCAAAAATCTGAGTGCAGAAAAGCAAGTACTCATCGGCGGCAACAACGGTTTGCGCGGTTATCCAAACCGTTATCAGGCAGGGGATCGAAGCTATCTCTTCACCATTGAAGAACGCATGTATTCGGATCATCATTTTTTTAATTTGCTTCGTTTTGGCTGGGCAATCTTTTTCGATATTGGGCGTGCCTGGTTTCCCGATCGGGACAACGGCCCCAACTCGGGTAGTCTGGCCAACATCGGCTTCGGCATTCGTCTGGCTCCTACGAAATCGAACATTGGCCAGGTGATTCATTTGGATCTGGCTATGCCTCTGAACAAGCACGACGACGTCGATGATGTACAATTTCTCATAACCATCAAGGATACTTTCTAGTTCCACTAAAACCGGCAACGTCTACAGAGTCCAAGCAGGACCTTTTGATTCACTCATGCAAGCCCGATATTTTTGTGACATTTTATCCGGGCGAGAAATTGATTCCGGATGGCTACCAATTAAGTCCATAGCGGAGAGAGATTGATCCGAATCGCCGCGTTTCCTCAGGAGAACAGACCCAATTTATCGCCGACTCGGGTAAACGCTTGAACCGCCCGATCCAGATGCTCTTTCTCATGGGCAGCAGACACCTGAACCCTGATTCTGGCTTCACCTTGTGGAACAACCGGGTAAAAGAAACCCACCACATAGATGCCTTCATGCAAAAGATCAGTCGCCATTTTTTGCGCGAGTTTCGCGTCGTGGAGCATTACCGGGACTATGGGATGCATACCCTCCTTTATATCAAAGCCCGCATTCACCATGGCATCACGAAAGTAACGTGTGTTCTGTTCCAACTTATCGCGTAATTGTGTTGTAACACTCAACATTTCGAATACCTTAATCGCAGCAGCCACCAGTGGCGGTGGCAGAGTATTGGAGAACAGATAGGGTCTGGATCGCTGACGGAGCATGTCAATAATTTCCTGTCCACCGGTTGTGAATCCACCAGATCCGCCACCCAGCGCTTTACCCATGGTGGAGGTAAAAATATCAATTTTATCCATCACCCCGCAGTACTCGGCTGAACCTCTGCCCGTGGCACCAATAATTCCGGTTGCATGACTGTCATCCACCATTACCAGAGCACTATATTTTTCAGCCAAGGTCGTAATCTGATCCAGTTTGGCAATATAGCCGTCCATGCTAAAAACACCATCGGTTGCAATCAATCGCGTGCGGCAATCCTGTGTCTCAACGAGAATCTTCTCGAGCGTTTGCATGTCACTATTTGGATAACGATGTCGCTCTGCCTTGCACAACCGAATGCCATCTATAATCGACGCGTGATTAAGCGAATCACTTATTACCGCATCTTCCTCATCCAGGATGGTCTCGAATAGACCACCATTGGCATCAAAACAGGAGGTATACAAGATGGCATCGTCGGTACCGAAAAAATCAGATATGCTGGCTTCCAGCTGCTTGTGCAAATCCTGGGTGCCACAGATAAACCTTACCGATGCCATGCCAAATCCGTGGTCATCTAATGCCTTGTGGGCAGCCGCTATCACTTCCGGACTGCTTGCCAGACCGAGATAATTATTAGCACAGAAGTTCAGTACGTGGCTTCCATCCTGCACCTGTATTGCCATTTTTTGCGGTGTGGTAATAATCCGTTCTTGCTTGTACAAACCATCCTGTTCAATTTGCTCAAGCTCTTTCAGCAATCTTTCTTTGGTGTTCTCCATATGACTCTTCCACGTGATCTCTATCTATCTGTAAGATGCCCCGAACAGCAAAGGTTCGAGACGGTTTCCAAACTCTTGCCTGGTCCTGTGGTTTACCAGATGGAACCAATGCGGAACTTGTAAGTTTGATCCATTTCTTCGATTCCCTCAACGGCATCCGAGTCATACTCCAGGACTGCGGCATCCTCCGCCACCGCATTGTGTACTATGGTACGCCATAGACACAACCTGAAGAGACCATCGAATCGGTTAGTTATCTGCCTGACTCTGGCTGCACTGTTGGTCTTGCAATTCCACCTAAACAACCATCTTCTGACATTCCTGGACCTGTCTCCCGGGCAGCATTTCAATGCAGAGCACGATCTCCGCCAACCGAAGCTACCCTATAGCTATCAAGGGATTTTAACCCTCGGATTAGTTCAGTTACGGAGATATTAAAATAATTCGGTTAGCGTTCATGCTGCTCATTCTAAGCAGCATCACCCATTGTGCATATGCAAATGAAGAAACAGAGGAGTTGAGGCGGCTGCTGGACCGGCTGGGAACTGAAAATGATACAAGAATTCAGCCGTTGGAAGATCGTCTGACCAAGGCTGAAGA
>JASJXV010000242.1 GCA_030123805.1 Gammaproteobacteria bacterium | reverse complement strand
CAAACCATCTACTGGGTCGTGAAATGCTGATGTGGAGTCCGTTTACTCGGGTGTAATTCTGCCGCAATCTGCAGTTGCTAAATGGCGCCTTTGGGTACTATTGCGACAGAGAAGCAGACCCTCAGGATAGCCCCAATCGTGTACCTGGCTACCCTCAGGTGAGTGCCAACACCGGCCATAGCCTTACTTGACTTGAAGGTAGTCCGAGCGCAGTCTTTACTCTCCGCTACATACAATTGCGCGGGAACGACCCTTTCATGCGCATGGGTGGCGATGGAATGAATTACTTTTTCAAGATGATCTGCTGGTGTATTTTTCTGGCTGTGAAGGCAACGATGGCATTTGCAGACGGGGAAAGTGCAAGTGTATTTGGCTTCGAGACAGATGAAGTTGATAAAACGCCTGCGGCATTCACCGCAACGTTAACGGGTTCAGGACCAGCCGGTAGTTGGCTGGTTAAAGAAGTAAAAGCACCATGGTCAGGCAATCAAGTGGTTGCGCAACTCAGTGCGGACCGGACCAATCGACGTTATCCCATCCTGATTCACGATGGCATAGAAGCCCGTGACGTAGATCTGTCGGTAAGATTTAAGACGATCAGCGGAGACGTGGACGCTTCCGGTGGTTTGATATTTCGATATCAAGACAGCGACAACTACTATGTTGTTAGGGCCAACAGTCTGGAAGACAATGTTGTCGCTTACAAAACAGAGGCAGGTAGGCGTAATAGCATTGGCGTCAAGGGGAAGCGTACCTCCTATGGCGTTGACGCTGATGTGCCGCATCAGATGTGGAACACGCTTAGAGTCGTTGTTCGGGGGGATCGATTCGAGATTTATCTGAATAACCGCAAGCTGTTCGAAGTTAGTAATGACGTGTTTCGGGATCCGGGCAAAATAGGTCTTTGGACAAAAGCAGATGCGGTAACCTATTTCGATGACCTGCGTATAGAAGTGTTAGATGCAAAATAAGGAGACTGTTTGCATATTAGTATGGGTATGACACGAAAAAAACAGAGAAGGAGTTGGAGATCATGAATTTCATACCGGTAAAGACAAAAATTAGCCATATCGTATTGTTGAGTTGGTCATTGACCGGATGCACATCTGACGACGTAGCACGGACGTCCGTCTCTTCTGTCGAAGAACCGGGCGTTCTGGTCGCAACATACACTGCCGAGGCACCGACAATAGATGGCATGATCGACGGGCTTTGGGAGCTGGCGAGGCCGCTTCCAGTTATCGTGAGGGAGGCCATTGGCGGTGCTGACCCAAGGCAAGTCACCTTGAGAGCGCTCTATACCGATGCGGAGTTCATTATCCTTGCAGAGTGGCCAGACTCGACTCTGAGTGACATGCGGGATCCCTATATCTGGAATGCAGAAGCAGCGCAATATGAGCGCCCGAGTCAGCCTGATGACCAGTTTGCCATCGAGTTTCCCCTTGACGGGGATTTTGAGTTGAGTATGTTAACCACGGAGAGTGAATACACTGCTGACGTGTGGCATTGGAAGGCAGGCCGCAGCAATCCCGGTGGCTGGGCTGACGATAAAAGGCATCTGATAAGAAAGCACCCCGTCATCAAGGGAGCCAAAGAGTACGCCCTGGGAGGGCATGGCACCGTCTACATTGCGCGACCCATGGATGCAGGAACTCCCAGCTATGTACGTAAGGAAAAACCGGCAGTTTTCGAAACAGACGTGGTCAACTCATTCGAGTTTCAGCAGGCCAGTGGTAGCGTGGCGGATGTTCGGGCCAAAGGCGTTCACAACGGCTCAGGCTGGACCTTGGAAATGACCAGGGCGTTTGATACGGGTCATGCCGATGATGCCGTGATCCATAAAGATAAAGACAATCGTTTTGCTATCGCGATATTGGATGATGAGTTGTACTGGCGCCATTCCGTTTCAGAATTGTTGCACTTGCGATTTACGTCAGAGTAATGGCTCGCTCCCGGACGGCGATTCAGCTGAGGGATCACTGTAACAACTACTGGCATATTGTTACTGCGGTGACCATCCTTTGGGTAATTAGCTCTGCACCCGTCGCAGCATTCCCTCCT
>JASJXV010000159.1 GCA_030123805.1 Gammaproteobacteria bacterium | reverse complement strand
ACGGGTTGATGATCTGGCGGCCCACGAAATTTTGGGTCAATCCGTCGAGATCATGCCAGTGGCTATGACCACGCGTTTTCCACCGATCCGGATGCCGTGAGCGCCGTTGTGACGATTCCCGGATTGGCAGCAGAACGCAAAGAAAGAACGCTGCACAGACATGAAATGGATCGGGCGAGGGCGCTGGCGTTGAAAACAGTTGGTTTATCAGACATGAGCGAACCACAAGAAGAATCACAACTATGAGTCAATATCTATTTTCAGGGCTGAAGGTGCTGGATGTCGCGACCGTAATTGCCGGTCCTGTGGCAGCGACTATTCTTGCAGATTTCGGTGCTGAGGTGATAAAGATCGAACAACCAGGCGAAGGCGACATGTTAAGAATGTTGTCGTACGTACTCACAACTCCGGATGCAGACAGTAACTATTTTTGGCAAATGGATGGCCGCAACAAGCGCGGCCTGGTGCTGGATCTGAAGTCAGTTGAAGGTATGGAGGTGTTGCATAAGCTGGTTGCGGAATGTGATGTCTTTATTATCAATCATCCATTTCCAATACGTCGATCCCTCAAACTTGAATATGAAGATTTGCAACCACTCAATCCCGGTATGATCTATGCTTCGCTGTCGGCATTCGGTGAAGCCGGGCCGGACAAAGACACCAGGGCTTTCGATCAGATTGCTTACTGGGGCAGGAGTGGACTCATGGACCTGGTTCGAAGTCCGGGCGCAGTGCCGGCTCAGGCGCTTCCCGGTATGGGCGATCATCCTACCTCAGTTACCCTTTATGCCGGTATCGTTACAGCGTTGTTGAACCGGGAGCGTACCGGGGAAGGTTCCATGGTACATACTTCGCTGTTGGCCAACGGGCTCTGGTCGGTTGCCAGTATTGCCCAGGGAGCATTGGCAGGAGGGGATATGCCAAAGTTTCGCGAGACCAACAGTGTGACTGGGACAATCGGTCGAGTGTATAAAACCCGGGATGAGCGCTGGTTGCAGATGACGATGGTAAGGACCGAAGAACAATTAATGATGCTGTTTGCAGCCATGGATGCCATGCATCTGCTTCAGGATGAGCGATTTTCCACCATGGAAGCGATGCTGGAAAACCGGGGAGCCTTGTCTGATTTGGTTCAGGACATTCTTATAACCCGCGATGCCGATGAATGGCTCGAGACCTTCAATTCCATGGAGGTACCCGTTCGGAAAGTTGCCGATGTAGAAGAAGCTGTAAAGGACGAACAGGTTCTGATCAACAAAATGGTTGTGCCGCCCGTCGATGATGACATGGGTGTGCCATTGATTATCAATCACCCGATCAAGATCAGTAATGTCGCACAGGTAGGACCAAAACGCGCACCCGAACTGGGTGAGCACAGTGAGGAAATTCTGGAAAGCCTGGGTTACAGTGAAGACCAGATTAAAACGCTCAGAGATAAGGGGGTTATTTAGACTGTCGGGTTACGAACGACGTAACAGTGGTGAACTCACATCTCTGAAAGATGTTCTCAATGACGTCACCACATCCACAACAACCGGTTCTTTCCCTTCCAGAGCAGCAGCTAAAGCTGCGGGTAGCTGCTCCGGTTTTTCTACCCGGATGCCTTTGCAACCCATAGCCGTGGCTATGTCAGCATAATTCATGTCAGAGAATGTGCTCGCGATCACCCGGTTCCCCTGACCGTGTTTCACCCAGCCGAGGGCACTGTTGTTCATAACCACCACGGCAATGGGGATGTTCTCATCCAGGGCAGTCATGAGTCCCTGCATCGCCATACCAAAACCCCCGTCTCCACAGACCGCGATTACAGGGCGGTCGGGATGAATCAGTTTGGCAGCCAGGGCTGCGGGAATGGCATAACCCATGGCGCCGAATCCCGGCATAATGAGAGACCCTGCACTCTTAGTCTGAAAGTAGTGGGTCATAAATAGCCGATTTTCACCGGCATCGCAGGCAATAATAGTGTCATCAGTGATGGCCTTATGGATCTCGGCGATCAACCGCTGCGGCAGAATGGGTGTTTCATCCGAGTCATAACCTGGATCACTGAAGAATCCGTGCTCCCGGCGTGCGGCGTTCAGCATCTCTTTTCTCTGGCTGAGCTTTTCTTCTGCAGGCTCCCCCATCTCGCCGATGACTTCGGCTAATCGGGTTAAAACAATGGTCGCGTCACCGGTGATGACTTCTGCACAGGGATAGATCCAACTGGAATTCAGCGGATCTATGTCAATCTGCAACAAGACTTGTCGTTCCGGGTCTATCATTTCCGGATTTTCTGCGACGTTATCGGCGGTACCCAATTTGGTACCCACGGCTAGAATCAGATCTGCCTGGCCGATAAATTTATTGGCAGTTGTCTGGCCAAAATTACCGCAGACTCCAAGTGCAAGTTCATGGGTCTCGGGGAAAGTGCTCTTGCCTGAAGCTGTGGTCGCCACCGGTATAACGAGCAATTCGGCCAGATTGGCAAGTTCCCCATAGGCCTGGCTCAGGCGAACGCCATTTCCCGCGATAATCACAGGTCTTTCTGCATCCATTAGCGCACGGGCCACAGCCACAATACTACCGGTTTCCCCGTGAGGCTTTCGGGGCAGGTAGAATCCGGTGGGGTACAGGGTGGGGATGCTGTCGGGGCCTACATGGCCATTAAGCGATGTACTGTGATAGAGCACTGCAACAGGACCCGGCTCGCCGCTCATGGCATGCTTGATAGCGAGTTGGGTGCTCTGGACTGCCTGCACAGCTTCATGGGGTACGATTGTATATTTGGTCACACCGCTGAAACTCTGCCTGCCATCAAAGGTACCATACTCACCTGTACCTCCCTGGTAGGGGGCGTGTTGGGAGAAGGGCGCCTGATCAGAAAGTTCGCTCAATACTAACATGGGTGAACTGCCCAGATGGGCTTCAATGGTTCCGAGTAACCCGTTTGCGAGCATGAATCCGCCTTGTCCGATAGCAACACCCGGTTTTCCGGTTAGACGCCCATAAACTTCCGCCATGACGCTGGCGAGAGACTCATGGCGTACCAGCACGGCCCTGATCGTTGCCTGATGGTCATAGAGGGCGTTGTAAATACGACCCATATTGCCGCCTATGATGCCAAAAATCATGTCTATTCCTGCCTCTTCCAGAACTCGCACGATCGCTTCAGGCACCGATACATCTTCTTCAAATAGTCTTTTAGTCGTTTGCATTATTTGAGTCCTCCGGGCAGGTTTTGCCCTGTTCTCGGATTGTAGCGCTATTGTGCATTGTTAATGTCGCATTCACGCATTTAATAATACTTCTAATTGTAACCATTTAAAAAATGGATGAGTAACGAAAGCTCGCCAGGATATCCAGGTCTTATTTTTGACCCACCATATTATCCGGAATCTCCGATCGTTGCGGAGTCCGAAAAGACCTGCGAGGTGTAATATTGGGGCATGTTAAAATGACTTTCCTTTGACACCTTCATAAAAAGCTTCTATACATTAACCAGAGATTCAATGAACATAAACAATGGAGTGACCATCACTCACATCGATTGTCCTCCATAATTTTGCAGACATGAGAGAACAATATGAGTGAGAAGAAATTAGCTGGTAAAGTGGCTGTGATCACGGGTGGTGCACGCGGTCTCGGTAGGGGATATGCTCTCCGGCTGGCGGGATTAGGTGCTGACATCGCCATCATCGACAGAAACCTGAAGGCGGCTGACGTCTACGATTTTGAAAAGCAACTAATGACCGCAGCTGATGTTACGGAAGAATTGCGATCGCTCGGGGTCCGGGCTATGGGTATCGAAGCTGACTTGACGGACAGGGTGGTGACCGAGAAAGCTGTGGCGGAGGTCATCGATGCAATGGGCCATATTGACATAGCCATATGCAATGCGGGTGGCGGTACGGTCACGTTTGCGGATGAGCGCGAGTCTGTTGGCAGTGAATCCGGTGAACCGGGGGTGGAAGGGACTGGCGATATCAGCACCACGGGGACCCCTTCTGATTGCGATCAGGATATGTTGCTGCGGGTGCTGGATTGCAACCTGATGTCGTGTATGTACACTTGTATGGCGGTAGCCCCCTTTATGAAACGTCAGAAGTCGGGAAAAATTGTTACTGTTTCGTCCACTGCTGGCATAGATGCATCTGCCTGGTATCATCCCTATGGTGTTGCAAAGGCGGCGATCGTCCACTACACGCGATCTTTAGCCCAGGAGCTTGGACCTTATAATATCAATGTAAACAGTATTGCACCGGGTATCATCCGTACCGGTAGGCTCGGAGATCGAAGCCATACGGCCAATCAGATTGCTTTAAGAAGAGAGGGTACAATAGAAGATTGTGCCAAGGTGGTAGAGTTCCTGGTCACAGATCTATCAGATTATGTGACCGGAAAAACGATAACCATCGACGGTGGACAGAGTGACCACAGATAACCAATAAAATCACGACGATTGCAGTCTTATTACAGAAGCACCCCAAACCAGGAGGAAATGAACAGAAAGTATATGCACTGACTCGACCAGTTCTCGTCCGGGTGCGGCCCACCGGATGCGGCTCACCGGATTCGAAGTGCGCAGGGGTTATTTCCTTGGTATGTGGCTAATTTGTAACTCCAATAATTTTATGTTTGGTGAATACGGATTAAAAATAGGACTCTGCGGACAGGAACTAACTGATGCGAGATTGAAATTGTGCCACGATTCGTAGTATTTTTGAGCCTGGATCTGAATAAAGAAGGTGTATTCGTCTTTAAAGGAAAATCAAGCGACTGTGAGTCACTTGAACAAACATTTGTTTAGGAGAAAGCAACCATGGCAATACCCAGTTTAGCAACCCTTGCAGTTGCACCGATTCCCTCATTGTCAGATGAGGTCAATCAAATCAGATTGGATACAGCGAAGATTGTATCCGAACACATCATCCCCAATGAGGGGAACTTTGCCGGTGAACTCCCGGAAACAGAAAGACAGGCTTTAATAATGGAGCTGCGAACCCACGTCAAGGAATCCAACCTGTGGGCACCTCACTTGCCCAAGGAGTACGGTGGTATGGGTATCGGCTTTCTTGGCCATGCCTATATGAACGAGATTCTGGCATGGAGCCCCTGGTCAAACACTATATTTGGCGTACAGGCGCCAACGTCTGGAAATCAGACCGTATTGATCAAATATGGCACTGAAGCACAGAAAAAGAAATTTCTTGAACCGACTATCAGCGGAGAGCAGACCTCCTGTTTCTCCATGACAGAGCCGGACAATGCCGGATCTGACCCCCGTTCTATTCAGACTACCGCCGTCAGGGATGGTGACGAGTGGGTAATTAACGGCCGAAAATGGTTTACCTCCAACGGTCAAAACGCTGCCTGGGCTCTCGTTATGTGCCGCACTGAAGTGGAAGATGAAGGCGGTGACGTAAATTCCAAGATGACACAAATTATTGTGCCTACCGACACCCCGGGGTTCCATATTGAGCGTAGCGTACCCGTTTGGGGGCATGTCAGTGGCAGCCACTGCGAGATTACCTACAAGGATTGTAGAGTTCCGCTGGAAAATCAATTGGGTAGTCGGGGCACGGGCCATGCTGCTGCCCAGGATCGCTTGGGGGCTGGCCGTGTTTATCACTGCATGAACTGCGTCGGTCAGATGTGGCGTGCGTTCGATCTCATGGTAAAAAGAGCAACCGAGAGAAAGGTTCACGGTGGTATGCTCGAGGACAAGCAGTTTATTCAGGGGTTTATCGCTGATTCCTACATGGATATTCAGGCATCACGGTTAATGACCCTCCACTGTGCAGAAATCATTGATTCCGGTGGTGATCCTCGAACGGATATATCTTCAATCAAGGTTTTCGTGCCCAATGCGATGCATCGTGTCGTAGACAGGGCTATTCAGGTGCATGGCGCAATGGGTGTCTCAGGAGATACACCACTTGCCGGCATGTATTTGGGGGCAAGAACCTTGCGCATAGCGGATGGCCCCGATGAAGTGCATAGAATCCTGATTGCCAAGAATGTTCTGAAGCGTTATCACGACGGCTTGTCCTGGGATTTTGGTGTGTAGATCCTGGCTTGAAGGCAAGGACACGAAGCAAAGAGTTTGAACGAAAAAGCACTGATCATTTGAGCGGTGCTTTTTTTTTGCATAATTAGGTGGAAAAAATGAGGCGAGCAAATTATCACGGCATACGGGATATCCGGGTCGAAGAGGTAGATAGTCCTGATCCCGGCCCCCTGGAAGTTAAGGTAAAGATAAAATATTGCGGTATATGCGGTTCCGATGTGCATGAATATCTTCACGGCCCTTTCCCCATCAGTTCATGGGGTCACGAGGCCTGCGGCGAGATTGTAGCCAAAGGCGCAGAAGTCACATCACTGGACATCGGCGACCCGGTGCTGGCTTTTGGTCCGGACGCTTATGCTGAATACTTAACCACCGCTGCAGCAAGGGTCAGGAAATTGGAAAAATCTATAAGCTGGGAGCGGGCTGCTGTCCTGGAACCCCTGGCTGGCACGGCTTACGCTATCAAACGTGGCGGCGTAACAGCGGCTGATACGCTGCTGATAACCGGCGCTGGCCCGATCGGCCTGTCCTTTCTTAATGCCGCGAAAGCGGTGGGCGTTGCAACCATCTACATGACGGAGATATCAGATACCAGAAGAAAAAAAGCCGAAGAGATGGGGGCCACCGCTGTGTTTAATCCGCGCGAGGTAAAAGTGCCCTACCAGATAAGAGAACTGACCAACAAGGAAGGCGTGGATATTGCAATTGAGGCGGTTGGAGTAGGAGATAGTCTGAAGGACTGTCTGGCATCTACCCGTTATCAGGGACGTGTGGTCGTTCACGGTATTTTTACCGAGCGCGTACCCATTCACATGCTCGGTTTTGTCAGCCGGGAAGTAACCATGATCGGCACCAACTCCATTGATATGGACCAGGCACTGGAGTGGGCCTACGCGGATAAAATCAAACCTGAAACCATTGTGTCCAATATAATCCCCCTGGATGAGATTGACGTTAACGGTTTTGGTACCCTGGTCACCCCGGGGAACAAGGAAATAAAAATCCTGGTTGAACCTTAGGAAGGGGATCTT
>JASJXV010000241.1 GCA_030123805.1 Gammaproteobacteria bacterium | reverse complement strand
CAGTAGACACAAACGATCCTGCCTACTTCTGATACATTGACGATGAGCAGAAAAGATGGTTAATTCTACTCAAGCTCATTTTGGTTGATTCGGCACTCTATCGATAGGTCGATAGACAGTCAATTTACTCATCTCTTTGTTGATCCAGATCCGTAAATTTTTTTTATCAACTGAATAATCTTTGTTACCATGCCGTGCTCCCCGGGCAATGTGAATTTCCTGATGTTGTTAGGACACTGGATTCAATTCACTCGTCCTCGGAGCCTTAAAAAGGTCTCAAGACGGAACAAATTCGATGTATCACGCACCAATTAAAGACATTCAGTTCGCACTGGCGCATATTGCCGAGTATCACAAAATAGCCCAACTGTCCGGCAATGAAGAAGCAACACCGGATATTGTTCAATCAATTCTGGATGAAGCAGCAAAATTTGCAGCCAATCTGCTGGCGCCGATTAATCATCCTGCCGATTTGCAAGGATCCCGGTTGGGGAATGGCGCAGTTCAAACACCCGACGGTTATCGTGACGCCTACCAGCAATTTATTGAGGCAGGTTGGATGACACTTGCATTTCCGGAACAGTACGGTGGTCAATCGCTGCCCTGGATTTTGAGTGCTATCGTGCAGGAGATGTGGGATGGAGCGAACATGGCCTGGGGTTTGTGCTCTCTTCTGTCAAGAGGGGCCATTGAGCTGTTGTTGATCCATGCCCCGGAAGATCAGAAATCCATCTATCTGCCTAAATTGATTGCAGGGGAGTGGAGCGGGACCATGAACCTGACCGAAGCCCACGCGGGATCTGATCTGGGTTCAATCAAGACCATGGCAACCCCTCACGAAGATCACTATCTACTCAAAGGCCAGAAGATTTTCATAACCTGGGGGGAACAGGATTTTACGGAAAATATCATTCACCTGGTGTTGGCGAGAACGCCTGACGCACCGGAAGGTCCCCGGGGCGTGTCACTGTTTCTGGTGCCGAAATTTCTTGTCAACAAAGACGCCAGCCTTGGCGAACGTAATGATCTGCAGTGTGTGGCCCTGGAGAAAAAACTGGGGATTCGGGGTTGTGCTACTTGCGTAATGTCCTTTGGCGAAGAGCAAGGCGCAGTTGGCTACCTGGTGGGTGATGTCGGTAAAGGCATAGCAACCATGTTTACTATGATGAACAATGAGCGTCTGGCAGTTGCCTTGCAGAGTATTGCTGTTGCTGACAGAGCCTACCAATTGGCCAGGGAGTATGCCAGAGAGAGAGTTCAGTCGCGATCTGCGCTCAGTGGCGATGGTCCGGGAGCCGTGACCATTATCCATCATGCCGATGTCCGACGCATGTTGCTATCGATGAAATCCAGAATCGAAGCAGGCAGAGCACTCTGCTACTACGCAATGGCGCAGATTGATTATAGTAATTCGCACGCTGATGCTGCAGTCAGGGAAGCTGCGCATAAACGCATTGATCTCTTAACACCGATCGTCAAAAACTGGTGTACCGAGTCAGCAACCGACATTGCCAATCTGGGCATACAGATTCATGGCGGTGCAGGATTTATTGAAGAAACCGGAGCGGCACAGCATTTGCGGGACAGCCGGATCGGCTCTATTTACGAGGGCACCACCGGTATTCAGGCGAACGATCTGGTAATAAGGAAAGTGCTGCTGGATGGTGGCCAGCAAATGTCCCTGTTGATAGAAGAAATAAAATCTGACATATCCAAATGGACGCAACAGCAGAACCTTAAGAAGGTCACGAATTTCGCTGCGATCCTGGAAGGCTTGCTCACTTCAGTGACCAGTCTGGAGCTTGCTACAAACTGGATTCTTGACAATGGCAGGGAAAGTACCAATGGTGCTTTGGCATCCGCGTATCACTTCTCGATGATGTGCGGTTACGTGATCGGCTGCTGGTTGTTGACCAAAGGGGTAGTAAATGCCATATCTTCAGAAGACGCAAAGGTTTCCGACGCTGAGTTAGAGACCCGTGCGATTGTGGTCAAGTTTTTGACTGAACAGTATCTACATCTCTCTAATGCTTTACTGGATATTATCCAGAGTGGTGACGATACGATTATGACGCTATCTGAAGACCAGTTCT
>JASJXV010000158.1 GCA_030123805.1 Gammaproteobacteria bacterium | reverse complement strand
TTCATGGAGGGACTGAAAGTTGGCTTGATGCCATTTGGCGAGGCTCTTGGCATATCTCTTCCCGCCAAGGCCACACTGGGCGTGGTGCTGCTAGTCGTGTTTTTGCTGGGAATTGGTGTCACATTCGCTGAACCGGCGATTGGTGCATTACAGACAGCCGGTTCTCTGGTGGATGTCACCAAGGCACCTTATTTATTCACGATTCTTAACGATTGGTCCGGTGTGCTGGTACTGGCAGTTGGCGGTGGAGTCGGGTTGGCCGCCGTTCTGGGGACTGTCAGATTTATCTATGGCTGGAGTCTTAAGCCAATGATTTATACCACCCTGGTACCCATTATGGGTCTGACGTTCTATCTGGCAACTGATGCTGAATTGAGCAAAGTGTTAGGGCTGGCATTCGATTGCGGCGCAGTTACCACTGGGCCAGTGACAGTGCCGTTGGTGTTGTCACTCGGTATCGGTATTGCCCACGCCGCAGGTAAAGGGAGCGACTCCCTCTCCGGGTTTGGCATAGTCACCCTCGCTAGCCTGTTTCCAATTATCGCAGTGATGATTTTGGCGCTGTATGTGTCCTCACAGTTAACTCCTGAGATGATCATGGCATCTGCTGCCGCAGTCACAACCGTTGCTCAGACTCCTAACTGGACTGATATTACACCCGGTGTTGAGATCCTGGGTGGTATTCGTGCCATTGTGCCGTTGGTTATTTTTCTGCTCCTGGTGATGGTTTTATTACTCAGAGAGAAAATTGCCCAACCCAGAATTATTGGTTTTGGCATTGGTTTGTGTGTCCTGGGTATGATTATATTTAGCCTGGGTTTGACATACGGACTATCGGCGCTGGGTAGTCAGAGTGGTGGTCTTGTACCTGCTGCATTTACGCAGATCGAAGCAGTCGATGATTCCCCTCTATATTTCGTCGCCCTGGGATTATTTATTGCTCTGGCGTTTGCATGGTTGCTGGGTTTTGGTAATGCAATGGGTGCCATTGAGGGTTTCGGCATTCTGTCCATAGCTTCGATTGGTCCTATCATAGCCGTTTTGAGTACCGGTTTATGGATCCGCTGGAAAGTGGAGCAAAGGCACAAGATGGTCGATCAGGATATACAAGAAATAGGAGTTCCCATCATATGAGTTCGAGAGAATTTACAATACTAACGGATGTCTCGCTGATCACTTGCATTGTGCAACGAGGTGCTGCTGACAGGATCGTTGCTGCTGCCCAGGAAGCGGGTGTGCAGGGTGCCACTATTTACTATGGTCGCGGTAGCGGGGTGAGGGAAAGACTGGGTGGTCTGGGACTTGCCATCGAAGTAGAAAAATAAATTATCACAATAATAGTTGCTGATGATCAGGTAGATCGGGTCTTTGAAAAGATGTATTTCGCCGGTGAACTGAATGTGCCAGGGATGGGTTTTATCTACATTTCCAATTTAGATAAGGCCGCAACCTTTATACCCCATGAAGTCATCGAAAGAATTTCGGGGAAAACACCCGATACTGAAGTAACGGCATGACAGTATGGAAATCCTGAAAAATTCCAAACTTCTCACCTGCATAGTACCAAAAGGTGCAGCGGTTGGATTGCAAAGAGCATTGATCGAACGTTGGCAACTACATGCAGCTAACATACATCACGCACGGGGGGTTGGCAGGAATGTCCCCCTCTCCAAACGTGGAGTCGGAGAACAGTTGGAGAAGGAAGTCCTGGAAGTGGTACTGGATAGCGGTATTGCAGACGCAGTCTTTGAATTTGCATATGATCATCTGGAGCTGGCTGATCATCCCGGCGGCATGATCTATATGGTAACGCAACCTGGATCGACCGTGTTTGAGTTGCCTGAAATACCATCAGAATCCTGACAAAAAAAGGGGACGAGCAAAAAAAAAATAAATCTGTCCCCTTTTACTGTAGCTGATGTCTGATCAGCTGACCCACCCAGTAGATAGTAATATGAAAAATAGCAAAGAATGCAAGCCCGGCAATGTAAGCGACATGGTGCATAGGCGCAGCAAGTAGACCGATTGCAATAATGATAATAGCCCACAGCAGAATCTTACCCAGCGACCTGTACCGGTATTGTTTCCAGCAGTACCACAGGTCAACGATACCATAACATGCTGCGATCAAACGGGTACATAAATGTACACCTACCAGGAACAACAAGAAGTCAATCATGGTGGCTCCTCCACCTGGGTGAATTCCACCCTGCCAAGGGTACCGTTTACACGAATGCGGTCCCCGGTTTTAATGCGGCTGGTACAATCTTCAACATCAACCACACATGGCATGCCATATTCCCTGGCAATTGTTCCCGCATGAGAAAGGTAACTTCCCACCTCAACTACGGCTGCATGGGCGATGAGAAACAACGGTGTCCATGCTGGATCTGTGTAGGGAGCAACCAGGATTTCTCCCGGTTTGATTTCAGCATCCACCGCCGGATCCAGGATGACTCTTGCCGTGCCCACATAAACACCAGGCGATGCGCCTTGTCCGGGTAGCATATCGATCTCCTGATCATCGACCTGGGTATCATCGTGACTGACATCCGTGTCTACGCCGATGGTTCGAGGCGGTACTAACTTGGTGAGTCGAATTTGTTCGATTCGTCTTTCCCGGATGATATCCTCGACATCGATCCAGCTATATTCACCTGCATCAAGTTTATGCAGTTCTTCCCACTTCAGGTAAAAGATGTCGTCCTTGCATTTGAGAGCACCTGCTGCGATTAATTTATCCTCCATCTGGAGTATTTTCTTTCGAACCCCATAGAAGGACAATATGTGGTAAAAGCGGGAATTTTCCCGCTGCTTCACAAAATACCTTGTTTTATTACGTAGATAGTCAATAAGATGCCAACGCCAATGCAAAGCTTTTTCAAAGGGTAAAGTATCAAGAGCCAGCTTTACTTCCTTTTCCAGTGTCAGGCGGTTCTCCTTGAACTTCTCTTCCATGGCATCAGGATTTGCATCAGGATTTGAATCGACTAGTAAATAATTGCGAATCATTCCGATTACTGTGGATGGATCTTCATCCCAACGAACTGACTGCAGTTCGAACTCTCTAAGAGTTCTGTGTCCGTGTATTTTTTTGAACTCTTCAAGTCCTGATACAAATTCCGTCGCTTCTGACAATTCGACTAATTTGCTCAGCACTTTGTCCGGTGATTCATCCCTGATAATATTGCTGACCTTTTCATTCGTCCGCGCAATCTTTGCCAACTGCCATATCTTTCTGCCCATGTCGATCGAGAGGACGCCCTCCGCGCCCGAACACAACATGGATTCTGCATCCTGACGTAGATCCGGCAACCAGCGGCGCAACAGGACAGTAAGAATACCCATAAACAAGGGGTAGCGAGACGCAGAAATTATGTTAACCAGGATGGCCATATTTCCAGCGGGTTCAAAAAAACGTGTACCGGCAATTAATCTGGTTAATACTTCATTAGCCGAAATTGCCGGATCTGCGACGACATCGTCTACCCGTTTTCTGTAGATATCCATAAAATCATCAGGCAAATTGCTTATCCTGCGGTACAGGACTTCTGAAATAAGGTAGTTCACAATGAGAATCAGCAGGAATTTTGGCAGCTTGGACCAGGCGATTTTCAACTCTACAGTTCTGTCGTTGCTCAGATAGGCCAGATTTGCTATCTGTTGATCTGAAATTTTAAAAGGAAACAATGGTTTCAGATACTTCATGTTCAAATATACGCGACCGTTTATCATTTCCATCATAGGGAGTGAGCGGATGAAGAGATCAGCGGTGAGAGGGTAGAGGGGGCCGGTAAAATTCTCTGCCATAGCCTTGAAGAGAACATATTGCCCCTCTATAGAAGTGTCTTCTTCTTTAGCGCCCATCGCCGTGATGGGTCTGGACTGCAACATGTAGAAGTTGTTGTTATGAAACGACCATTCGATATCCTGAGGGCTGCCAAAGTGATTCTCTGCCTTAATCGCCCATGCGGTTACCGTTGCGAGTTGATCTGGCGTTAGAGATTCCTTCTGACGCAGCTCTAATGGAACTTCAACCAGTCGTGGACTGTCGGGTTGTTCCAGACGGGCAGGTACCATGAATTTTTTGTCTGCGATACTTCGGTGTGACAGGCTCATATCGCCTCTTCTGGTGATAAAGCGATCAGGGCTCACGCGGCCATCTACTATTGCAGCTCCCATTCCCCAAGTGGACTCACTAACAATTTCATCCTTGTCTCCTGTTAGAGGATTGGCAGTAAACGTCACGCCGGAGATATCAGATTGAATCATCTCCTGAATTACTACTGCCATTCTTACACTAGTGTGTTCTATACCCTGGCTACTACGGTAGGACATCGCTGCATCTGTCCAGAGAGATCCCCAGCATTTTTTGACCATTCTTAATAGCGAATCATTATTTACATAGTAGTAAGTGTCGTGTTGTCCGGCAAAGCTGGCGTTGGCCGAATCTTCTGCCGTGGCCGACGAGCGAACCGCGTAGATCACAGGCTTATCTTGCAGTGCTTGAATTTCATCATGTGCCGCCTGGATTTTCTCCTGCAGTGATTGCGGCACCACAACAGATTGAAATTCCTGCCTTATCCTCTGGGCGATCTCTTCCTGTTCACGGGGAGGCAGTTCATTGACACCGGCCAGTTCCTGCCTGACATCGAGACTATCAAAAATCTCCTGATAAGCTGCTGAGACAATTATGAATCCCGGGGGGATGGGAAAGCCATGACTGAGAAGCTCGCCAAGATTTGCACCTTTACCGCCAACTAGCTCGATATCTGTTTTCTTGACATCGGAAAGGTTCAAAACACTCATAGCGCATAACCCTGCTTGAACTTCACAGCATATTGTAAACGGGACACAGCATAACAAAGGTGATGTCCTGTTATAAAGCGTATATAGAACCCGATACGATTGTTCTTGCGTTGCATTGCAAACATGCAATCAATGAGATAACTTGAGTGCCCGCCAAATCAGTCGAACCGGGTTAAAACACAAGAGAATACAAGATGTTTCAGGGTCTGAAATTTGAGTCAACGAATCTTCCTGAATCAGAACAGGAACTGCGTCGTGACGTGAGAGAGTTCCTTAAAGAGGCGCTGCCACCAGACCACATTCCCAATTCGAACTTTGGAGTCAGTGAGTCACCGGAATTTAGCCGAAAACTGGGGCGTAAAGGCTGGATTGGTATGACCTGGCCAAAAGTTTATGGTGGTCAGGATCGCTCATTCCTGGAGAGATATATCGTTACGGAAGAACTACTGGCAGCGGGTGCGCCCGTGGGAGCTCACTGGATTGCTGATCGTCAGACCGGGCCGCAATTGCTTCGATTCGGTACAGAACGACAATGCCGGGAATACTTACCCGGGATAGTGAAAGGAGAGTGTTATTTTTCCATTGGTATGAGTGAGCCGGACACCGGATCTGATCTCGCATCTATCAGAACCAGAGCGACAAAAACAGCAGGAGGCTGGATAGTCAATGGCACCAAAACATGGACCAGTGGCGCCCACAATAATCATTTCATGATTACATTGGTTCGCACTTCACCACAGAGTGAAAACCGACATGCCGGAATGAGCCAGTTGATCGTTGATTTAAGAGATCCAAACGTACACATATCTGCCATCACGGACCTGTCCGGTCATCACGGATTTAATCAGGTCATGTTCGATGATTTGTTCATCTCGGATAACCAGGTGATCGGTGAACCCGGCAATGGCTGGGAGCAGGTCATGAGCGAATTGGGATATGAACGCAGCGGTCCTGAACGATTTCTAAGTTCATTCCGGGTGTTTGTGGAATTTGTCAGATCAGTCGGTCCTGATCCTGACCGTCGCGAAGCCGAACTGATTGGTCGATTAGCCAGCCATCTGATAACACTGAGACAGATGTCGATTTCAGTCGCTGGAATGCTTGAGTCGGGTAAAACCCCCAATGTGGAAGCAGCGCTGGTAAAGGATCTGGGTACGAACTTTGAAAAAGAACTACCGGAGATGATCCGCCTGGTTATACCGGAGAAGGCCTCGAAACAATTCTTTGCAACACTGCAACAGTGCATCCTTGAAGCACCATCTTTCACCCTGCGCGGGGGAACACGTGAAATCTTGAGGGGAGTAATCGCCAGAGGGCTGGGATTGAGATGAACGATGTAAGGCGACTGATTATTGAGACCACCGACAGAATAATGACTGATATGTGTACCAGGGAACTGGTGGATCATGCTGAACAGGGTGAGTGGCCAGACCAGCTCTGGCAGACTCTCGAAGTAACGGGTCTGACATTGACGGGTATTAGTGAGGCTGCAGGTGGGTCTGGTGGTGAGTTGGCGGATGCGCTGGCTGTTATCAGGCAGGCTGCTCGCTACGCGGCACCGCTACCCTTGGCTGAGACATTTATGGCAGCCGTGCTTCTTGAAGCAGTTAAAGCCAGCGTGCCTTCCGGTCCTCTGACTGTCGTAAGTGACCCCCGGGAGTTCTGCCTGGCCAGGATCGATCATGGCTATCGGCTCTCTGGTCGTGCTTCAGGGGTACCCTGGGCCGGAGAGTGTGTGCGTATCATGTTGCTCGCAGGAGATGGCAAAGACGCAAGACTAATCACTCTTCGACCAGATCAGTGTGTACTGGAATCAGCGAACAACATTGCAGGTGAACCGCGATATCAACTTCAGTGCGACGCTGTTGAACTCGGGGAAGATCAGATATTCGCGCTACCCGAATTATGGAATTTCGACAGGCTATTCGAGCTGGGTGCTTTAACCCGATCAGTGATGATGGCGGGTGCACTGGACTCGATTCTGGATCTCTGCGTGCAATACGTGCAGGAGAGGCAGCAGTTTGGACGACCGATAGCAAAATTTCAGGCCATACAGCAGCAGTTGGCTGCGCTTGCAGGTCAGGTAGCTGCGTCCAGCAAAGCTGCAGATATTGCAGCTGAAACTTATCAGACAGGCTCTGCTGCTATGGAAATCGCTGCTGCTAAATCAAGGATCGGTGAAGCAGCCGGCATTAGCGCCGAGATTGCTCACCAGGTACACGGAGCCATGGGCTTCACCCATGAACACAGTCTGCATCATCGCACCCGAAGATTGTGGGCCTGGAGAGACGAATACGGTACAGAATCCTACTGGCAGGAGAGATTGGGTCGAAATCTGTGTTCTGCAGGGACGGATAATCTCTGGTCCGCGCTGATCAAAGCCTGA
>JASJXV010000157.1 GCA_030123805.1 Gammaproteobacteria bacterium | reverse complement strand
CAGGATCTTCCAGGACAGACACCATTTGGTGATGGTTATCGCTCAATCCATCTTGCAAAAAATATTGCTTAATGCGTAATAGATCCTGGTAACTCTGCCCCTGACTACTGTTTGATTGCAGGACGGTGGTTTGATCAATACAGGCGTGCTAATGTGGAATTGGAATTTGCACATCGACGTAGCAACATCATTCTTCGCCCCGCTTTGAGGGGCTAGAAAAAAAGGATACGAAATATGAGCATACAACTCAGACAGATCTGCCTGGTTGCTGGTCAGCTTGACAGCACACTGGACGACTTGACGCAAATCTTTGGCATTAAAACCTGCTATGTTGACCCTGGAGTCGGTGTGTTCGGGTTGGAGAATACGCTGCTGCCCATCGGGCGAAACTTCCTTGAAGTGGTTGTGCCTACTCGGAAAGGTACAGCCGGTGGCAGGTATCTCGACCGTAGAAATGGTGATGGCGGCTATATGGTAATTTGCCAGATTGATACCAAGGAGGAACAACAGGCTATTCGCCAAAGAGCTCTTGATAATGACGTGCGCATAGCGTACGAGCGTGATGGCGAGACTTTTCACCTGTGCCAGATACATCCCGGCGACATGATTGCATCTTTCTTCGAAGTCGATTGGGATACTGTCAGTGACTTCAACGGCTATTGGCACCCTGTTGGTGGTACGGGCTGGGAAGACAAGGTGAAGCAAGATGTAACCGACAATTATCTTGGCGTTGAGTTGCAGAGCGATGATCCTGTCATCCTTGCTGAGCGTTGGGGATTGGTGGCAGGGTTACCCATTGAACGCAACGGTGAAATGTTAAGCATGCGACTGAACAACGTTAAGATTAGATTTGTTGAAGCGACAGATGGGCGCGGGCCAGGTTTGGGGGGTATAGATTTGGCAGTAAAGGATCGGCAGCATATTCTGGGCGCTGCGAAAGATAGAGGTTGCTATGTTTCTGATGATCAGGTCGATGTTTGCGGAGTGCGCTTCTATCTTCATGACGTATAAGTTAGCTTCTTCGTAAGTAGTTGTTTTATAAGCCTAACCATTTTGATGGTTTGCAATTTTTTCAAATTGAGTAGTTTCCGGTGGGCCGCATCCGGACAGGAACTAACCAGGAGGCAAGAGTGGACGAAACATCCAATCAAATGGATATCTTTGACGTTATGTACAATTGTCGTGCAATGCGTCGCCTTAAACCCGATGCAGTTCCCGAAGATATACTTATTCAGTTGATTGAGGCTGCAAATAAAGCAGCTACAGCCAGCAATACACAGCCGTGCCGCTGGATTATCACCCGTGATTCTGAGGTAAAACAAAAACTGGCGGACATCAATCGTAACGCCATTAAACGTTTCTATCCGGCGCCGGATCCGAGCGCACCTCAGTCAGCGTTTGAGTGGCAAATGGAACACATGCAGAATATTCCAGCCCTTATTATAGCTTGTATCAAAACAGGTCCCGAGAAACCGGCTGGTTCATTCATAGATGGCGTGACTACCGGTGGATCCATCTGGCCGGCCATTCAAAATTTATTGCTGGCAGCACGGGCATCCGGATTGGGAGCATGCCCGACGACACTACCCCTGGCAGATAGAGCGGCTGCAAAGGCAGCACTTGGCATCCCGGAGGGTGTCGAACCAATCTGTCTGATACCTGTCGGTTATCCCATGGGCAAATTCGGCCCCGTTACCCGATTGCCGGTCGCAAAGATTTTGCACTGGGATCGTTGGTAAGTGTAACGGCTAATCCAACTAATCAAAGAGGCCGGAGGGATTTAAAAATTAATTCCCTCCAACTCCACTGTTGTCGCACAAAGTGTGTAGCGAGCCGCGCTGGATATTTTCTCCTGGGACACGCTGTGAATAGGTCCCTGTACGCTCGGGGCCGACGCAGAGTTCCCATGGATGGGTTTACAGCGTGTCCTGAAAGGAGACACTTCGCTCCCGCCGGTGGCCCGATGGTGAGAGAAATCATGTCTCTAATCTACACATCATCTCAAATTCGCCTATCCGCAGCTTTATAAAAGCAATGCACCGAATATGGTGGGACAGCAATGCCCTCCGTCCCCCGTAATGCATTCAGTTCTGTCCGCATTTGCAATAGCGTCCGAATGGCATCTCCTGATCAACTGAGATATTCTCTTCCGCATTCGATCATTAGTGGAATCTTGTTATGCCAATATCACGTCTTCTGATTGCAAACCGTGGCGAGATAGCCATACGCATCACCAGAGCAGCAGTCGATCTCGGGATCGACACAGTAGCTGTCTACTCAGCGGATGATGCATCAAGTCTTCATTCGCGGATGGCAGATCATTCTATTCCCCTGTCTGGAGTGGGTGTTGCTGCCTATCTCAATATTGATGAATTGATTGATGTCGCACGCAATACGCAATGTGATGCTATTCATCCGGGCTACGGATTCATGGCTGAGAACGCTACCTTCGCCAGAAGTTGCATCGAAGCAGGGATTAGGTTTGTTGGACCCAATCCGGATCTGCTTGAATTGTTCGGCGACAAGGGCCGGGCAAGAGCCCATGCTGCTGAACTTGGAGTGCCGTTGGTCAAGGGCACTAACGAAGCTACCTCTCTTGAAGATGCCGAGCAATTTTTCCAATCACTTGCTTCACCTGGAATGATGATAAAAGCCATTGCAGGTGGAGGCGGGCGGGGTACACGGATAGTCACAGATCAAGGTGAAATAGCCAAGAGCTATGCACGTTGTCGGTCTGAAGCAATTAACGCTTTCGGTGATGGGGATCTTTATGTTGAGGAGTTGATGCCACGTGCCAGACACATCGAAATACAGATCGTCGGCGATGGCAGTAATAATGTTATTCACCTTGGTGAGCGCGAGTGCAGCATACAAAGACGACATCAAAAGATCGTCGAGATCGCACCTGCACCGAATTTCCCGGAACAATTGAGAGACGAGATCTGCGAAGCGGCGCTCAAATTCGCCCGCAGTGTGGGATACGACAGCCTGGGTACTTTTGAATTCCTGGTAGATGCTACTGACAATTCCAATTCGTTCGCGTTCATGGAAGTCAATGCCCGTCTGCAGGTTGAGCATACAGTTACCGAGGAAATTACCGGCGTGGATCTGGTGCAGACACAATTGCGCATTGCAGCTGGCGAATCCCTGGAAGATATTGGCCTGGATGAGTCGGTGATCCAACAGAGCAGAGGCTATGCAATACAAGCCCGCATAAATATGGAAACCATTACGCCAGAAGGTGAGGTGCGTCCTTCAGGAGGCACGCTGACCAGCTATGATATGCCGAATGGTCCGGGCATCCGCACGGACGGTTTTGGCTATGCAGGTTATACAACCAGCCCGAGTTTTGATTCTCTGTTAGCTAAAGTTATCGGCTATTCCCGAACCAACAATTTCGCAGATGCGGTTAAGCGTACTTACCGTGCATTAAGTGAGTTCAGAATTGAAGGTGTGCAGACAAATATCTCTTTTCTGCAGACACTGTTGCAACAACCAGAGTTTGTGGCAGGCAAGGTCTATACTCGATGGGTTGATGATAACATGGCTACGCTTGCTGCAATAGATGCTGAAGATCATCGCAAACGTTTTCATGAATCAATATTGGATAAACCCGATACGAAAACAGGTTTGGCCGGTGCCCAGATAGACGGTAGAGATCCGTTGGCGCTTTTTGAGCATGACAGATCTGTCAAGGAGAACCGGTCCGATTCAGACGCCAGCGCAGGATCAGAACTGATTGGTCCTGACAATTCAACCGGGCTGCCTGCACCGATACAGGGAACAATCGTTAGTGTCATGGTTGCCGAAGATGATGTGGTTTTCCAGGGTCAACATCTGATAGTAATGGAAGCTATGAAGATGGAGCACGAGATCCAGGCCGATCGAAGCGGGATTATTCGGAGAGTCGCTGTAGCTGAAGGTGATGTGATACAACAAGGCCATGCCCTGATCTATATTGAGGAAGCAGATGTCGGTGAAGGTAATATAGGCACTGAGCAGGAAATTGACCTGGACGAAATCAGACCTGACCTGCAGGAAATCTATGACCTGCACGCATATGGTCTTGATGAAAACAGACCGGACGCCGTGGCCCGCAGGCGGAAAACCGGTCAGCGCACCGCTCGAGAAAACATCATGGATCTGGTCGACGAGGGTACATTCGTTGAATATGGACCACTGGTGGTTGCGGCACAAAGAAGGCGCCGTACCGAGGAATGGTTGCGTGAAAACACACCGGGTGACGGGGTTATATGCGGCGTAGGAACCGTGAACGGTGATTTGTTTCCGGATTCTGATGCACGAGTTATAGCCCTTTCTTACGACTATACCGTGTTTGCCGGTACCCAGGGAATTAAGAACCATTACAAGCAGGACAGAATGTTTGAACTCGCCAGTCGGTTTCGATTGCCAGTGATATTTTATACCGAAGGCGGCGGTGGTCGGCCTGGTGATACGGATTCCGGAGGCGGTATTGGTATGGATGTATATACCTTTACCCAGTGGTCGAAACTGAGCGCTCTGGTGCCATTGGTAGGTGTTAATTCGGGTCGATGTTTTGCTGGTAACACAGCCCTGCTGGGTTGCTGCGATGTCATCATAGCGACGCAGAACTCTACTATCGCTATGGGAGGCCCGGCCATGATTGAAGGGGGCGGACTGGGCATTTTTACTCCCGAAGAAATCGGACCCATGTCGTTTCAGGTGCCCAACGGCGTGGTGGATATTCTGGTAAAGGACGAGCAAGAAGCTACCCTTATTGCCAAAAAATACGTTGCCTATTTCCAGGGAGCCATCAATCAATGGGAAGCGAATGACCAGAGGTTTATGCGCCAGATAGTGCCTGAAAACAGGATGCGTATGTACGATGTACGAGACGTGATCAAGACCTTGGCGGATGTGGACTCAGTTCTGGAAATACGCAAGGAGTACGGTATTGGCATTATCACCTGTTTTGTTCGAGTGGAGGGCAAACCACTAGGTCTGATAGCGAACAACCCGCATCATCTTGCGGGTGCAATTGATTCTGACGGCGCAGATAAGGGTGCCCGATTCCTGCAACTTTGCGATGCATTCGATCTGCCGATAATTAGCTTGATGGATTGCCCGGGTATGATGGTCGGACCGGAAGTAGAGAAAACGGCATTGGTGCGACATTGTTGCAGAATGTTCAATACAGGAGCGAACCTGAGTGTACCCATGTTCGGCGTGATCTTGAGAAAAGCATACGGCCTGGGAGTTCAAGCCATGTGTGGTGGTAGCTCTCTTGTGCCTTTCTTTACAACGGCATGGCCAACGGCTGAATTTGCAGGCATGAATCTGGAAGGTGCCGTAAAACTGGGTTACCGGAATGACCTTGCTGCCATTGAGGATCCGGAGGAGCGCCTGCAGAAATACAATGAAATGGTCGCTGCATCGTATGAGAGAGCCAAGGCGGCAAATTCAGCCTCTTTCTTTGGCGTGGATGACGTCATCGATCCGGCAGATACCCGTGACTGGATTGTTCGGGGGCTTAAAAGCCTACCGCCTGTGGCTCCGAGGACTGGCAAGAAAAGACCCTATATCGATACATGGTAGGTGGTAATTGCGTATGAAGTTTGCATGATGGATTTTTGAATGTATTTTATAGCTGAATTTGGAGACATATTATGGTTTGGCAGCCGGAGATTGATGAACTAAACCGACGCAAACAGATGGCTGGGAAGATGGGTGGACAGACAGGCATCGATGTCCAGCATCAACGTGGCAAGCTCACTATTCGGGAGCGTATCAATTTGCTCACGGACAAAGGATCTTTTCAGGAGATTGGTCAGTTGGCAGGCGCTGCAACCTATGACGGGGAAAAACTCGTCGACGTGAGACCATCGAATATGGTGATCGGTCTTTGCAACCTCAATGGACGCAAAGTTGTACTCAATGGTGGTGATTTTACCGTTCGAGGTGGCGCAAGTGATGCAACCATCGGTAATAAAGGTGGCCATGCCCAGAACATGGCTCTGAACTGGCGATTGCCCTATGTCAGGCTGCTTGACTCGACCGGAGGGAGTGTAAAAACTTTTGAACAAATTGGGCGCACCTACATTCCAACCAACCCGGTTACCCCCGGTATAGAGAAGCTGCTTTGCATAGCGCCAGTAGTTTCAGCTGCTCTGGGGTCTGTTGCGGGGCTTCCTGCGGTCGATGCCTGTCTGTCCCATTTTAGTCTGATGGTAAAAGGCATCAGCCAGGTCTTTCCAGGCGGACCGCCGGTGGTCAAGGCCGCTTTGGGTATCGATATTTCAAAAGAAGACCTTGGCGATGAACGCACCCAGGTTTACGGGAGTGGCGTGATCGACAACCTTGTCGACAGTGAGGAAGAAGCCTTTGATATGATCAAGCAGTTTCTCAGCTACCTGCCTGATAATGTCTGGCAGATGCCGCCCCGTATGGAAACAGGTGATGCTCCCAATCGCAGAGAGGAAAAACTCCTTGCAGCCATACCCAGGGAGAAACGCAAGATATACGATCCTTATAAAATTCTTGACGCTGTTCTGGATAGAGATTCTTTTTTTGAAATCACGCCCTTCTACGGCCGTTCACGTGTGCTTGGATTGGCTCGGGTTAATGGCTACCCCGTCGGGACCATGATCAACAATCCCAAGTATCTGGGCGGTTCAATGGATGTGGCTGCGGGCACCAAGGTTATCCGTTTCCTGCAACTGTGTGACACTTTTCATCTGCCCATGATTTATTTTGCCGATGAACCGGGGTTTATGGTTGGTCCGGAGCATCAACAACAGGGAATCGTTCGAGCCGGCGCCAAGATGCTTGCGGCTACATTGAGAACGAGAATGCCGTGGATTTCCATTATTATCCGTCAGTTGTACGGTGTCGCGGGTCAATGCCACGATCGTCCCAGCGGGATGTTCAAGCGAGTCGCCTGGCCATCCGGACACTGGGGATCCATGCACATTTCAGGTGGCGTATCAGCGGCCTATCGACGGGTCATTGCCGAGTCAGATGACCCGGCAGCGAAACAAAAAGAGATCGAAGCGCAGCTTGACGCATTGAGCTCGCCATTTCGAACAGCGGAAGCATTCAATATCGAAGAAATCATGGATCCCAGAGATACGCGACCCATGGTGTGTGAATTTGTAGATATGGCGCAGGCGATATTGGCAACACAACTTGGTCCAAGCCCAACGCCCTATATGCCGTAATT
>JASJXV010000156.1 GCA_030123805.1 Gammaproteobacteria bacterium | reverse complement strand
ATCCTTCGAAGTTCCGTGGGATCGAAACATTGCAGATAGATCAGATCGTTTTTAGTGGTGTAGCCGTACTTTTTTAATATGCGTAGTGCATATTTACTAATATCCTTTCCTTCGCGACGATGAAACCAGGGGGATTTTATCTCCGGATAGATCCCAACGCTTTTCCCGGTGCTCTTATTCAGCCCGTGAATCATCTCCAGTTCCTCTTCCAGGGTATGCACCCTGAAGGAGGACTGCCAAATTGGGAAACGTTGCGAAAAGTTTGCCATCTGCATACCGTCTTTGATTTCGAATCCTTCCGTCATTTCAAGTCGCCTGATTTCATCCAGGGTAAAGTCAATTACGTAGAACCTGCCATCTTTTCGGTTTCTGTCCGGGTACATCTTAGAAACATTGGTTACTCGATCCAGGTAATGATCATGCAGCACCACAATTCGATTGTCGCTCGTCATGACCAGATCCTGTTCGATGAAATCCACATCCATTCCATACGCCATAGCCTTTGCAGCCATACTGTGCTCTGGCAGATACCCACTCGCCCCGCGGTGGGCAATGACAATCTTCTGACTAGCCGCTATGGCATAACCAGTTGTAAATGTAATGATCAATAAACTTACGCATGCGCTCAAATGAAACCCTTTCATTTAAAGTCCTCCATCATTTTGGTTTTAAGCATGTGCGTGCTGGCAACCTGGCGTCTGCACCCGATCTACTCCCTATTATTCAAGCAATTATGCGCCTGGGAAAGTCAGTTTACAAAAGAGAAGGCGCACTTAGAGTGAAAACGCAATGACCGGAATTGGCACACAGCAAGAACATAATGGATCACGTTGATAATAATGGGTTTTGTGGTGCCTGGAACTCAGCGTTCTCTGTAGCTCAGAGTAGAATATAATTTTCTGAATCTTGCGCCCGGGTGAATTGTGTGAGCAGACGTTGTAAGCTTGTGCATCTGCATTTCACCTTCATCGAATGCAAGAGCACGGGAGACGAAAATGAGAAATAGAATGTACCGAAAGATGTATGTTGGAATCGCCAGTTTGGTCCTGGCTTGTTTGATGGTGCCGTCCGCGGGATTTGCACAGGACAAGTCGGACGCTTTGACGGACGCTTTGAGTGCAGCCTGGCCTGGTATGGTAAAAAATGTGACCGTGGTTGACTGGGAGGGCAATGTGTTAAAGGAAGGTGCGAACGGCTATACCTGCTTGCCCACACCGGCCAGTTTAACTGGCACTGCGCCCATGTGCATGGACAGCGAGTGGATGCAGTGGGCTGACGCATGGCAAAACAAAAAGCCATACACGCCTGAGTCGCTCGGCATCTCTTACATGCTCGCGGGAGACGCGGGCGCCAGTAATATTGATCCCTACGCAGAGGGTCCGACCGATGATAATGAGTGGATCAGGGAGGGTGCCCACCTGATGATTCTTGCCCCCGGCGCATTGTTGGATGCGTTTCCCACAGACCCGCAGAACGGCGGTCCCTATATCATGTGGAAAGGCACACCCTACGCACATCTAATGGTGCCAATCGGTTCACGCACTGAAAGGTAAAGATGTCATAAACAAGCGTCTGCGCCCTGGTGGATTGTTCGTCAGAGCAAGGTAAAAAATCGGCGAAAAAGGACGGCCCGGCTTATCGCTGCATCTAACAGCGAGCACAGCCTACAACTACTGGCGATCTTTTTTGCTATTATCCTTGCTACACACAAAGAACAAGATGGAACTAACGCCGATGACGATGCAAAAAACACCACTGCTACTGTCCAGAATTCTGGGAAGGGGAGCCAAATTGTCTCCTGAGGAAGAGATAGTCACTCTCACCGCGGACGGAACTCACCGACAGACTTATGCAGAGACCTGGAAGCGTGCTAACCAGCTAGCAGGTGCACTCTCGAATATGGGAGTTGCAGTGGGTGACCGAGTGGCCAGTTTTATGTGGAATAACTGGCGTCATCTGGAGCTCTACATGGGTGTCCCCTCCATGGGCGCCGTACTGCATACACTGAATATCAGACTCTCTCCCACCGATCTCGAATATATCATCAACCATGCCGAAAGTAAGATCATTATCATCGATGAAGATCTGCTGCCTCTATTGGAACCGCTGGCCGGTAAAATACCGACCGTAGAGCGCGTTATCGTCTGTTCGCACGGCGAAGGTATGCGTACAGAATCCTTTGAGACGGTAGATTATGATGCCCTCATTGCAGATCAGCCAGCTATCTATGCCTGGCCCGAGATAGACGAGAATTCACCCATGGGGCTGTGCTACACCAGCGGGACCACCGGCAAACCCAAGGGTGTTATGTACACGCACAGATCTACCTATCTGCACACCATCGCGCAGTCCATGACTGATTCCATGAACCTGTCGGCACTGGATTGTGTGTGTGGCATTGTGCCCATGTTTCATGCAATGGGCTGGGGGCTGCCATTTAGCGCTTCCATGTTAGGCTCCAAGCAGGTGCTGCCAAGCAAGTATATGGATCCCGCAAAACTGCTGCAGGTCATGTCTGATGAAGAGGTGACACTATCGACTGGCGTTCCAACCATCTGGCAGGGGGTTATGGGGCTGATTAAAGCCGATCCGGATCGGTATGACCTTTCCAAGCTCAGCCGCCTGACTTGCGGCGGTTCCGCACCGCCGCCTTCCATGATGCGCTGGTACTGGGATGAACTCGGCGTAGAAATGGTGCAGGGCTGGGGGATGACAGAAACCAATCCACTGGGAACCCTGTCACGAAAGCTTTCCAGACGATCTGATCTCAACCTGACGGATGACGAGCAATTCGAAAATATTGCCAAAGCGGGGATACTCATGCCGGGGCTCGAAATGGAAATTTTCGATGAGGAATTCAATATTCTGCCTCACGATGGTGAAGCCGTCGGCGAATTGCTAATCAAGGGTCCCTGGGTATGCTCCGAGTATTACCATGATGCTCAGCCGGATAAATTCCATGACGGCTGGCTGATCACAGGTGATGTGGCGAAAATCGACAGCAAGGAGTATCTGATTATCACTGACAGATCCAAGGACCTGATCAAGTCAGGAGGTGAGTGGATTTCATCCGTGGATGTGGAGAATCATATCGTCGGTATGGAAGGTGTCAGTCTGGCAGCGGTTGTAGCCCAACCTCATCCCAGATGGGACGAGCGACCTGTCGCCCTGGTTATACTGGTTGAAGGTGCCAATGTTACGCGTGAACTTATTCTGGAACACTGCCTGGAAATATTTGCCAAATGGCAATTACCGGACGATATTCTCTTTGTCGATGAGATTCCCCTGACATCCACAGGCAAGCTTGATAAGAAGACCATACGCGCCAATCTGGAATCTGAGGGGTATCTGCTGCCGGACTTACGCTAGCCCTCACAATGTATCAGGCTAGAACCAAATCCGCAGCCTTCTCGGCTATCATAATCGTGGGTGCATTGGTGTTGCCTCCGACCACCGTGGGCATGATCGACGCATCCACCACTCTTAATTTTTCTATGCCATGCACTCTTAGCTGATCATCCACGACGGCCATCGGATCGCTGCCCATCTTGCATGTACCCACAGGATGATACAGAGTTTCTGCATTCTCACGTATGAACTCGCGTATCTCAGCGTCACTTTCCCGACCTTTACTCGGGGCATACTCTTCACCCAGATAAGGCGCCAATACGCTGGTTTTGTATATCTTTCGGACAATTTTGACGCCCTCCACCAGAACATCAAGATCAGCTTCAACAGACAGATAGTTCGCCTTTATCAACGGATCATCAAATGGGTCCGCTGAACGAAGCGTCACTTCGCCACGACTCTGTGGGTGCAGATGACATACGTGAATGCACATACCCGGTCCGGGTCCTCTCTGTCGTCCATGGTCAATCATAAACCCGGGAATGAAATGCAACTGCAGATCCGGCACTTCAAGATCTTCGCGGCTCTTAACAAATCCACCCGCTTCCAGAGGACTTTCCGTACCCGGTCCGGACTCGAACAACAGATATCTGATCAGCGCAGGCAATGCCTTGTGTAATTTTGCAGCTCTGTCCAGTGTCATATCAGGACGGGTACAGTGATGTTGAACCACCACATCCAGATGATCCTGGAGATTTTGTCCCACACCCGGGAGCGCATGATTCACCGTTATATTAAACTCGTCCAGCAGGACGGGATCGCCAATACCCGATAATTGCAGGATTTGTGGTGATTGCACTGCACCGGCACACAGGATCACCTCTTTGCCAACTTCTACATCAACATACTTGCCTGCCTTGTGGTACTTAACTCCTCTGGTTACCTTGCCATCCAGTGCCACCGCAAGGATCCGCGCCTCGGTAATAACGGTTAGATTTTCGCGATCCAGTATGGGCGTGAGGAAGGCTTTCGCAGCACTGCACCGTTTCCCACCTATCTTGGTGACCTGATAGGGACCTATACCTTCCTGTTCAGCGCCATTAAAATCCGGATTGTACTTATGCCCTGCTTCTACACCCGCGTCGATGAATAACTGATGTAACTCGATGGATGCGTTGCTGTCCTTCACATTGAGTGGTCCACCTGTCCCGTGGTATTTGTCCGCACCGCGTTCCTGATTGATGGATTTTTTGAAATAGGGCAATACTTCTTCATAACTCCAACCCACATTGCCGAGTTGTCGCCATTGATCATAATCCCTGGCATGGCCTCGATTGTAGATCATGCCATTGATGGAACTTGATCCACCCAGCACCTTTCCTCTGGGCCAGTAAAGCTCGCGGTTGTTCAAGTGCGGCTCAGGTGCGGTATCAAAACCCCAGTTATACTTCTTGCTGTTCAGCAACAGACCAACACCCGGGGGCATGTGAATGAAGGGGCTGGTGTCTTTTTTACCGGCTTCCAGCAACAAGACCTTGTTATCCGAATTGGCGGATAGGCGATTCGCCATCACGCATCCTGCCGATCCGGCACCAATCACTATATAGTCATACATTTTCTCTACCCGGGTTGATACTATCTGCGCTCATATTAGCTCTTAAGAATAATGAATGAAATCGTAAGCCGGCACCAGGGCGCCCAGTACCTATGCTCTTGCTGGAGGGTGACAGGCACAGGTTCCTCAACCGTACCCTTCCCGGCCTCCTGATTCCGAACCACCCGCAGCTCCTTGGAGCCGAGGGCGCAACTTTTGACCTGCAGTGTGTGAGGGGAATTGGGCACTTCAGGGCGTTCAACTTATTCTGGCTTGTCTTCACCTTCCCGATATTTATCAAACCAGCCGAGAATATAGGCTACCTTGCGTAACAGATTGCTGGGTCTGCGAGTGATTGAATGGGAAGCTCCCGGTATTCGTACCAGCATCGAATCTATGCCGCGTATCTTTAATGCCTGGTAATACTGTTCAGATTCAGACATTGGCGTTCGATAATCTACCTCGCCCGTCAGCAACATAGTGGGTGTTGAAACATTGCCAACGAGCGAGATGGGGGATAACTTGTGGTATGCCATGGGATCTTCCCAGGGCATCTTGTCAAAATTTATCTTCCAAAAAAATGAACCTATGTCACTCGTTAGGGTAAATGCATACCAGTTGATTACGGGCTTAGCTACAACTGCAGCTCGAAAGCGGTCAGTCTTCCCGACAATCCATGCTGTAAGTACTCCTCCACCGCTACCCCCTGTAACAAATAGATTATCAGTATCAACGTAACCACGAGATATAACCTCATCGACACCCGACATCAAATCATCGTAATCCTGGCTTGGATACGCCTGATAAATTTCACGGGTGAATTTTGTGCCGTAACTCGTGCTACCACGGGGGTTTGCATATAGCACGACATAACCTGCCGCCGAGTACAATTGAATCTCGGCGCTAAACTCCGCGGCATAGCTCGTGTTGGGGCCGCCATGTATCTCCAGAATGAGCGGGTACTTCTTGTTCTTGTCGAATCCAGGGGGTTTAACAATCCAACCATGAATCACACGTCCGTCTGCGGAAGACGAATACCAAATTTCTTCTACATCACCCATCTCAACCGTTTTGAGCAGATTGTCGTTTAGCCGGGTGAGGTATCGTGTTTTCTTTCGGTCAATAATCGCGACTTCAGCTGGGCTGTTAGTAGAGCCGCTCACAAACGCCACGCGGTTAGTATCTGCCAATGAATAACCGCCCGAAGTGTAGGGTCTGCCAATTGCAGTTCCGCCTAAACCAGAAGCAATCTCTTCGATGTTACCCTTCAAATCGACTCTGCCGATCTTCATTACCGACTTATCGACATAATTGAAATAGATATAGTTGCCGTTGCTGGACCAGGTTGCAGAATTAATGCTTCGATCCAACGATTCGGTTAAGGAACGAGGCGAAATGTCGCGGACGTCTGTGACATAAAGTTGATTGACCTGATAACCCCCGACGTTATCTGAACCAATAAACAGTAACTTGTCTCCCGCTGGGTTTTCTTCGGGTGAGAAGTCTGGTCCATCACGTGAAGTGAGCGCGGTTACTTCTTTCGTGGCTATATCGAGTTTGTAAATTTCACTGTTTTGAACATCGCGCTGCCAGTCATCATCGTAGTTGGAGGTGAAGTAAAGTGATTTTCCATCACTCGACCAGGTTGGCCTTGAGGTATGTGGATAGGTCTCAGTTAATTGTCTCGGGCTGCCGCCTTCTGATGAAATAATAAACAGCTGGGATGCACCGGTTTTACTAAAGCCGCCAGAATCTGATCTGTACAATAGCTGGTCAATTATCCGGGCATCCTTGGCCCATTCCGCGCCTTCAGGTGCGGTTGGAAGTTTACCCAGCTTGGGAGCTTCTGAAGTAACAAAGCTGCTATAGGCCAGATACTTTCCATCTGGTGACCAACTCAGATTTCCCGGTGACGCCGTCAATTGGGTAATCGCCACGGTATTGCCTGTATTCATCCAATGCATATATATCTGGCGACCATGTTGACCATCGGCGATGTAGGCCAGTCGCCTGCCATTCGGAGACCATCGGGGATAACTAACGCCCTTGTCCACATTCACCAGGGGTTGCTGTGCACCCGACTTCACGTCAATGATCCACAAACTAGTCCTTGCGCTATCCTTCATCACATCGAAGCCGCGACGTACATAGACGATACTTCTGCCATCCGGGGAGATTTGAGGGTCTACAGCGTATTCCATGTTGAACAAGTCCATAGCCTCAAATGGTCGAGGATCGGCAAAAGTGAATGCAGAAATTAGTAATAGCGCGACAATTAATGGAAATTTCATAGAATTCTCAAGGGGAGGATGGGTCAGATGGG
>JASJXV010000044.1 GCA_030123805.1 Gammaproteobacteria bacterium | reverse complement strand
GGATTTGTTTGTCGGATTTGTTTGTCGGATTACGCTGCGCTAATCCGACCTACATGCCTACATGCCTACATGCTTGCGTGATTAGGTGATTCCACGGCAAGAACCAGTGGGTTGGCTTAGGACAAAGTCTGTAAGCCAACACTCTTACCTGAAGTTATGTGTTACTCTCTCAGCCCCTTCACAAATTTCGAAACCGCAGCACCGATTTCATCAGGAGAGTCTTCCTGGATAAAGTGACTTCCAGCGACAGTCACTTCAGTCTGATTGGGCCAACCACGACAAAACGCCAGTTGCTTACCGGTCAGGATACTTCCGGGCTCCGCAACAATAAGTAACTTCGCCAGGTCAGAGCCTTGCAGCCATGCTGCATAGTCATCCACTATTTTCACCACGTCAGCCGGTTCTCCTGCCAGAGGGATTTGCCGCGGCCAGGTCAAGGTGGGTCTGCGTGATTCACCGGCATCTGTGTAGGGTCGACGGTATACAGTCATTTCTTCTTCCGTCAGTCCGCGTAACACAGAACCGGGCAGCACGCGCTCAATGAAGATATTCTTTTCCAAAACCATGTCGTTACCGGCGTCAGAGCGAAAGCCTTCGAATATCCTGGTCGCTGCATCAGGCCATTCTTCCCAGCTCATGGACTTGACAATGGCTTCCATATAGGCAATTCCCTGCACCGCACTTCGATGCCTGTTGGCCCAATCAAATCCCAATGCTGAACCCCAGTCATGAATAACAAATACCACATTTCCGGTCACATCCAGTGCTTCGAATAAGCCATCCAGATATTCACGATGCTCCACAAATCGATAGCTGTCAGCACCTGAGTTATCCAGCTTCTCGGAATCTCCCATGCCAATCAAATCGGGTGCGATACAGCGTCCCTGGCCTGCCAGGTGAGGAATGATATTGCGCCACAGGTATGAAGAGGTCGGATTGCCATGCAGAAATACAATGGGGTCACCACTGCCCTCTTCTACATAGGCCATTTTTTTGCCTTTAACATCAATATATTTTTTTTCGAAACCTTCTGCTGCTGAAATCATATTGCACCTTTTATTGTCACTGTCGGATGTTTCAACTGTTCTGCTGCAAGCATAAGTGCCTGATCATTAGTTTGTCCAGCAAGAAGTTCATCAGCTGGCACAACTGAATAGCATCATTGTATCTATCAATTTGCCAATAACAGAAATAACTGACGCAGACAGATCAGAATTATACAGATAGGTCTCTTCATCCATATAGGTTAGCTGCGATAACTCCAGTTGCACCGCGATATAATTATTCGCCGGATCTCCATATTGACGCGTGATATATCCTCCCTTGAAGCGTCCATTCAGCACCGCACTGTAATCCAACTGCGTGGCCACCAGGGCGAGCAACTGATCTGCCAGGTCAGCGGGGCAACTGCTGCCATCACCCGTACCCAGGTTAAAGTCCGGTAGTTGACCACTAAAAAATCGCGGTACGCGGCTGCGAATCGAATGGGCATCCCAGAGCAGCGCATAGCCGAACTCTGCCTTTATGCGCTTTAGTTCCCCGCTCAGCGCTGTGTGATACGGTTGCCATACCAGAGCCGATCTGTACTGGATCTCTGTTTCTGTCGGAGCATCGCCTCTGGTATAGATATTCTCATTGTGAAAGGTTTTCAGGGGACACAATTCGGTTTCACTCTGACCGGGATAGAGGCTTTCCCCCTCCCTGGATCGATTCACGTCGATATAGTATCGCGAGTAATTTGCTTCAAGAACCGACACATCTAACTGTCTGGCAAAAGCATAAAGCGTTGGTACATGCCAGTCTGTGTCTGGCAGTCGAAGTGCCTGTTTTGTCATGGTTGATTGGATATCATCAGGAATGTAGGTGCCCCCGTGCGGGATACTCACCAGCAAGGGAGTAGATCCAGGCAACAATTCAAACGGCTGCATTTGTTTCTCTTTCCACGGCGCTGCTGGGGAGAATATCAAGGCAGCTCTGTCTAAAGTAACCCGCCGCAATTAGAGCGCTGGCTGATTCAATATCCGGCGCCATGTACCGATCAGTATCATAGTGCGCAACGAGTTCCCTGATCTTATCCACTACCAGTTGTAATTTGTCAGATGTCTTGAACGGCGCATGAAACTCAATCCCCTGCACTGCTGACAGTAATTCGATTGCCACCACACCTCGTGAGTTAGCGTTCATTTCCTGGATTCTGCGGGCTGCAAACGTCGCCATACTGACATGATCTTCCTGATTTGCCGAGGTAGGCATACTGTCTACACTGGCGGGATGCGCCAGCGATTTGTTTTCCGAGGCAAGTGCGGCTGCGGTAACCTGAGCGATCATAAATCCCGAATTCAAACCGCTGTTCTGAACCAGAAAAGCCGGTAACCCGCTCATCTTGGGATCAACCAGCAAGGCAATGCGACGCTCGGACAAAGCACCTATCTCTGCAACGGCCAGGGCCAGGTTATCCGCGGCGAAAGCAACCGGTTCCGCGTGGAAATTACCGCCGGATATCACGGCATCAGTAAATATCAACGGGTTATCGGTGGCGGCGTTGGCTTCAATGGCAAGGGTATTGGCGGTCTGTTGCAGTTGATCCAGACATGCACCCATCACCTGAGGCTGACAACGCAGTGAATATGGATCCTGCACGCGATCGCATTCGATGTGAGAGGCAAGAATGTCGCTTCCCTCAACCAGACTACGCACTTTGGCGGCCACCTTAATTTGTCCCGGTTGCCCTCTGGCTGCATGCACTCTGGGGTCAAACGGTGCAATGCTCCCCTTGATCGCATCGATGGATACGGCACCGGCTACCAGTGCCGCGGAGAAAAGATCTTCCGCGCCGAACAGTCCGGCCAATGCCAGCGCCGTGGAAACCTGCGTCCCGTTGAGCAAAGCCAGGCCTTCTTTTGGTCCAAGCTCCAGTGGCTGCATTCCGGATTCCGACAACGCTTGCCGCGCCGACATTCTTACACCATTACGGAAAGCGTCTCCCTCGCCAATCAAACACATTGTCATGTGCGCCAGCGGAGCCAGATCCCCGGATGCACCCGCTGATCCTTTCACGGGAATACAAGGAGTGATACCTTTATTGATACATTGCAGCAACTGTTCTACCACGATGGCACGGACTCCGGAGTAACCTCTCCCCAGCGATATAATTTTAAGACACATAATCAGTCTGGCCAATTGGGAGTCCAACAAGTCACCTGTACCAGCACTATGAGATAGCACCAGGTTTCTTTGTAGCTGGTGCAATTTGTCATCCGGAATTCTGGTTTGTGCCAACAAACCAAATCCGGTGTTGATTCCATAGACCGTAGTTCCCTGCGCCAACACTTCTGCGACCAATTTCTGACTCGCTTCAATCGCACGCCAGGCTTCTGCCGTCAGAAATACCTGATCCGTACCGGTATAAATACACCGCAGTTGAGACAGCGACACACCCCCGGGATTCAACTCTAGCAAGTCGGACGTACTCATTGGCTATCCTTCAGCATCGGCAGGTTTAACTTGTGTTCTCTGGCACACTCAATCGCATCCGGGTAACCCGCATCAGCGTGCCGCATAACACCGGATGCGGGATCATTCCACAACACTCGTGCGATTCGCTTATCAGCCGCTTCGGTGCCATCACACACAATGACTAATCCTGCGTGTTGCGAAAATCCCATGCCAACACCACCACCGTGGTGCAGTGAAACCCAGGTGGCTCCTCCGGCCGTACTTAGCAATGCATTAAGCAGCGGCCAGTCAGATACAGCGTCGGAACCATCACGCATGCTTTCGGTTTCTCTGTTCGGGCTCGCTACAGAACCCGAGTCGAAGTGATCCCTGCCTATTACGACGGGAGCCACAAGTTCACCGGTTCGCACCATCTCGTTAAATGCCAACCCGAGCCTGTGCCTGTCTCCCAATCCCACCCAACATATTCGTGCGGGTAATCCCTGAAACCGGATTCGCTCCCGCGCCATATTCAGCCAATTGTGAAGCTCGGGATTATCCGGAATCAGTTCCATTACCTTTCGATCTGTCTTATAGATGTCTTCCGGATCGCCGCTGAGTGCAGCCCATCTGAAGGGACCTATGCCACGACAAAACAGCGGTCGCACAAAAGCTGGAACAAATCCCGGAAAATCAAAGGCATTGCGAACGCCCTCGTCAAAAGCCACCTGCCTTATATTGTTGCCATAATCGAACGTGGGGATTCCCAACTCGTGAAAAGCCAGCATGGCCTCTACATGAACGGCAATCGACTGGCTGGCCGCCTTCGCTACCTGCATTGGTTCAGTAATTTGTTTCTCCTGCCATTCATCCAGTGTCCAGCCAATCGGCAGATAACCGTGGGACGGGTCATGCGCGGAGGTCTGGTCGGTTACCGCATCCGGCTTCACACCACGCCGTACCAGTTCGGGTAGTATTTCGGCAGCATTGCCCAGTAACCCAACCGACAATGCCTCACCCTTGCCGCAGGCACCACGTACAAGATCCAGGGCCTCGTTGAGATGATTGGCAACCACATCCAGATAACCGGAACGCAGCCTCGATTCAATTCGCGCCGGATCACATTCGACAACCAGCATGCAGGCACCGGACATGGTTGCTGCCAGAGGCTGGGCACCGCCCATGCCCCCCAAACCGGCGGTGAGAATCCATTTGCCCCTTAAATCGGCGTCGTGAAACTGCCGCCCCATCTCGACGAAAGTTTCGTAGGTTCCCTGCACAATTCCCTGACTGCCAATATAGATCCAGGAACCCGCGGTCATCTGGCCATACATCATCAGCCCCTGTTTTTCCAACTCGTTGAAATGGTCCCAGTTGGCCCAGCGGGGCACAAGATTGGAATTGGCAATCAGTACCCTGGGGGCATCTTCATGGGTTTTAAATACGCCTACGGGTTTACCGCTCTGTATCAGCAGGGTTTCATCTTCAAGCAATTCTTTCAGGGATGCCACGATCTGATCAAAGCAGTCCCAGTTGCGGGCTGCTCGACCGATGCCTCCATACACAACAAGTTCATCGGGTTTCTCCGCAACATCCGGGTCCAGGTTATTCATCAGCATGCGCAAGGGTGCTTCTGTTAGCCAGCTGCGCGTATTCAGTTGAGTGCCCGTTGGCGCTTTGACCAGTCTTGGCTTTGATTTTGTCATGCTCTGTATCTCCCTGATCGCCAGATGTCTGGCTGACCGCATCTGGCCGACCGAATCTGTTCGAGAACCAATTAGTACCGGTTACGGCTACTAAATTGAAATATGGATGCCGGATGTTGCAACTGACTGGTCGTCACAACTCGCCCGCCAACCCAGGTGCGCCTGAGTAATATCAGGCAGGGCTCACCCGCGTCCATTTGCAGATAGGAACGAACCCGCTCGTCGGGCATTCCTGCCTGCACGATCTGTTCAACTTCCTCGAAAGCATCCTGCTCCATCATATACTGATAGGTGGTAATTGCGGTGAAATCTGCGTTGATATATTCCGGTGCAAATTCGGGCAGTACATATCGCTCTTCAAACTGAATGGGCTTACTGCTTTCGAAATGAACGATAATGGAATGATAGAGCCGTGATTGCCGAGGAATATCAAAGCGCATGGCAATATCAGCAGGTGCTCTGACATCTTCCAGTCCAATCACCTCGCAACCATGCAGGTGCCCTCTGGAGCGAACTTCCTCGGCTATATTTCTAATCTCCAGGGGATGGGACTGGGCTTTTTTCTCGGCTACAAAAGTGCCGGAACCCGAAATTCGCTGTACGTGGCCTTCACTGGCTAAATCTCTGAGAGCACGATTGACCGTCATTCGTGACACAGACAAATCCTGCACCAACTCATTCTCCGATGGCAGGCGCTTGCCCTCTTGCCACTCGCCATTTTGTATCAGGTCCAAAATGTGTCGCTTCACCATCTGATAGAGCGGAATATGTTGCTCAGACACCTGCTTTACCTCTTTTTTGTAATCCACACGTCTGCTTGATTACGACAGTACCGCTACAACTTCGGCATAGGCGTGCAAGCGTTGTTCCTGCCGATTGATCATTCCCGCGTCGACGACCTTTACGCCGGCAACGAATACATCCCGGATGGCGGTGCGGTCCGCTGCAAATATCAAGCTATCGATGATGTGATCGCATTTTCTGCTCACCAGCGCCGGGTGGTCTTTATCCAGCACCAGAAAGTCAGCACGTTTGCCGGACTGAAGCACGCCCACCGGTTGCGCCAGGGCCTGTGCGCCACCCAATGCACATCGTTGCCATAAATTCTGGCCATCCGCCAGGGTGGTAAGAATATTGCGTCGCTGCTGCACCAATCGCTGGCCATACTCCAATAGCCGTAATTCAGCGATCGGGTCCAGGTCGATATTGCTGTCCGATCCGATTCCTGTTTTGGCGCCTTTGCCCAGCAACTCCTCTGCAGGCAGCACCCCATCACCCAGATTAGCCTCGGTTATTGGGCAGATACCGACCACGGCGCCGGAATCTGCGATGGCATTGATTTCGCGTTCAATGAGATGTGTGCAATGAACCAAACACCAATTGTTATCCACTCCCAAATTCTCGAATAACCATTCCACCGGACGCAGACCTGTGTGCTGGATAGCGGCTTCCACCTCTGCCATCTGCTCTGAAATATGCATATGCACCGGCAAGTTTACAACACTCGATGTAACTGCCTTAATATCTTCGATGGATACCGCTCGCAGGCTATGGAGTGCGATACCGGTATATGCCAAATAAGATTGTGCCGTTGCAACAATGAGCGCATCCACCAGCTCGAGGAATTGGTCCGGGGTGGATGCAAATCGACGTTGACAGGGTTCAACTGCTCCCTGATCAAAATCTGAATACCGGTAAAGCACCGGTAAAAGTGTGATGCCAATCCCTGTGTCTGCCGCCGCTTCCAACAGCGCAAGCGACATCTCGGCCGCATTATCATAGGGCCGGCCATCTGGGCGATGATGCAAGTAGTGGAATTCCGCGACGCTGGTGAACCCGGCACGAAGCATTTCACCATAAAGCTGTGTCGCGATCACTTTCAGTTGTTCTGGTGTGATTTGATTGGCAATCCGGTACATGGTTTCGCGCCAGCCCCAAAAATCGTCGCCTGACCCCCGCTCCGAGAGACCCGCCATAACACGCTGAAAAGCATGACTGTGCAGGTTCGGCATACCGGGAATTACCGGGCCTGAAACGACAACGGCGTCCTCTGGGCTGGAATTGACCAGGATAGCTTCGATAGTCCCCTGCGCATCTAATTTCAGACTGACATCTTTGCACCAACCATCCGCCAACAATGCCTCTGGGAAAAAAAAGTGTCTTGATCGGGTGCGGGCCATCCACGAAACCCTTGCTTAACTATGGACCGAGCCTGTTCTAAAATTGACCAAGCTGTATATACAGGTTAGCATGTCTTTGCAGATAAATACAGGTGGCTCTCCATGAATCAAGGTTTGGAAGATAAATTATCTTCTCCCGATAAACCCAACGGCAGGATCTGGGATCGGCTATGGACCAATGTCAATCTGGCAACCATGCAGGGACAAAGCTACGGCGAAATTTATCATGGGGCAATCGCCACCACCGGCTCACGCATAAGCTGGCTCGGTCCTCAGGACCAACTGACTGACCCTCCGGAACAACTCGCAAAGACAGTAACTGATGGCATGGGGCACTGGTTAACTCCCGGATTAATCGACTGCCACACCCATCTGGTGTTTGCATCCAACAGGGCGAAGGAATTTGAACAACGTCTCCGGGGTGTGAGTTATGCAGCAATCGCCCGTCAGGGAGGCGGTATTCGCTCAACAGTCAGCGCCACTCGAGCAGCGTCAACGGAGGAGTTGATTCGCTCCGCTAGCCAAAGACTGCAATCGTTGCTGGATTCGGGTGTGACAACTGTAGAGATCAAGTCCGGCTACGGCCTTGATATTGATACAGAACTCAGGATGCTCCGGGTGATGACTGCACTGGAAAACAATCTAGCCGTTTCAATTCACAAGACTTACCTGGGTGCACACACAATTCCGTCGGAATATGAACACCACCGGGACGGCTATTTGAACCTGATCTGTAATGAATTATTACCCCTTATCGGCGAGAAAAACCTCGCTGAAGCCGTTGACATATTCTGTGAGAGCATCGGACTTAACCTCGCAGAATCAACCCGGATACTTGAAGCTGCCACAGATCTCAATCTGAACGTCAAAATGCATGCAGACCAACTGACCGATATGGGCGCCTCAGCGCTGGCTGCCGAGTTCAGGGCTTTATCCGCAGATCATCTGGAGCACTGCCCCGAGTCGGGAGTCAGAGCCATGGCGGACAAGGGCACCACTGCAGTACTCTTACCCGGCGCATTCTACTACCTCAAGGAAAACCGTATACCGCCGGTCGAATTGTTCCGCTCTTACGGGGTGCCGATGGCCATTGCCACGGATCTTAATCCCGGATCATCTCCGGTTGCATCGTTGCTAACGATTATGAATATGGCGTGTACGCTCTTTAGCCTCACACCCGAAGAAGCCTTGTCCGGCGTCACTTCAAATGCTGCGCGCGCGCTTGGGGTACTGGATGATCGAGGCACACTGGAGGTTGGTAAGCGGGCTGATTTTGTTCTCTGGGATATCCAGTTGCCAGCGGAACTGTCCTACTGGGTAGGCTTTAATCCTGGTGTGGAACGAGTTAAAGATGGCGATCCGATCAGAAAGGCTTAACGACCACAAATATCAAAATGGGGATCACTAACATCAGCGGAAATTCATTGAAATAGCGCAGGTAACTTGAACTCTTCTGCAGATCATTTCCCAACAATTTTTGCATGTAGATCCAGCAAACGACCTGATAGCCCACGAGGGCAACAACAAACAGCAGCTTGGCATGAAGCCAGTTACCGCTCACGCCATATGCAAGCCATAACCATAATCCAGTAGCCACGGCTTGAACCGCGACCAGCGTCATAAATCTGAACAGCCTGGTTGCCATGATCCCCAGCCGTCGAACGTCTTCTCCCAAGCGCAATCCTTCCACATAGTGAACTAATATTCGCGGGAGATAGAAAAGACCTGCCAACCAGGCGATAACCATCATTATGTGAAAGACTTTAATCCACAACATAGCGACCACTTCTAAATTTTATTGAGTGTCTTCTTGCCGATTACGCAAATCGAGAGGAGCTTTGGATGCAGCATGATTCCTCTGTAATGCACCAACGGTAAACAGCAATATTCCGCTCATTATGAATATCAGAAACAACAGATTGATCTGGAATCCACCCAGCCAGGCGAGCATACAATTCATAAATCCAACGATTACAAGAATTACACCGAAAATTCTGGCCACCAATCCACGATGTCTTTGCAAGGACTTTCCGTCATCCATACCGATCACCCTTTAGCTGAGTTTCAATCAGCTAATTGTTTCCTCTTAATGTTTCGCAACCACCAAAACTCCACCGCGATGACTAGCAGCATGGCTATCAGTCCCGCAAGGATAGGTTCCCAGACAGAAGATGATTCCAGCAGCAGCCAATACCAGGTAGTCATCGTATGTCTGGATCCGTTTTCTGCCGCACTACCATCCCAGGCTGCAAAGACTACCGGGATAAAAACACCCTCCGAAAACTGTATGTCTTCACCGGGGTTTTCTGTGGCAATTTTTCGCTTGAAGAGCACCCGCCAGGTCCCATTCAGGTATGTTCCCGTCGCGTGCACATCCGGGGATTCTCTCAGGATGATTTCAGCGAATCCTTTCGCATTCATTAATGAGACAGTTTCCGGTAGATCTGTAGTTCCGCTTTTCCAGTGCCAGATATTCACGGGGTTTGCAACATCGCCCATGCCGAAATAGGGCTTCTCCATACTGTCTGGAATGGTTACCGGAAATTGTATCGCTACGCCATCTTCAGCGAGCCCTTCTTCCGAGATTTTTTCCGCTGTCGCATCGCCGGGGATGCTCTTTGTTCTATCATCCCATGTCAGCAAAACGGCTATATATTCTTCAGAGTACATAGCCCTGACCGTGATTGTGTCGTAAGAAGGAGTAAATTGTCGCTCTTCGGCTATAATCTGAGGTACTAAAAAAAAGGTGCTCGGTTGAGATTCCTGCCATCTCGGATCATCCGTTGTCTCTGCAACATCACCCTCGACCAATACAGCTTTTACCACAGTATTCTGTGGATCTACCACTTCTACAGTTTTTTCCAGTGATTTGACATAGTTAGCCACGTGCCAGCGCTCTTCTATGCTCAATTTCTTGGTACTTGCCTCATCCGCAAAGGAAGGCATCTGGGTACCTGGAATACCTGTCGAAATACGGGCAAATATCTCCCTGGGATCGTTACCCCCCAGAAAATTCCACGGCTTGGTAAGATTTCTCGGCCAGGTGCGTTCACTATTGTCACCCAATAATCTCTTCTTGGCGTCTCCTTTCCCCTCCAGGCCATGGCACTCTGTACACCTGTCATCTTCAAGGTACAGTTCTTTCCCCTTTCCAATACTGATAGCAGATGAAGGTATCTGTTCACCATATGCCAGCTCAGGGCCGGGCTCTTCCTCATCATAACCAGAGAAAATCTTTAGATAGCTGAGAACATTCCACATATCCTGATCTGACAACAGGTCGCTCCAACCCGGCATGGAAGTTCCCGGCATACCATCGCTTACCATTTTGAACAGATCTTCATCCCGGGGAACATACTCATCGAAAGCAGTTGTCATTATCTTGAACATTCCAGAGGTGAAATCCCGCGGTGGTGGCAACAGTCTTTCAGCACCGGGTCCCAGTCCATCTCCCTCCTCACCATGGCAACCTGCACAATGCTGGAAATATATCTCCTCGCCCTTGTCAGCCTCTCCCAAATCGGCAAGAGTCAATATTGGCAAGACTAATGCCAGGCCAGCAATTGCATATCCCACAGCAATGCGACTGAGTATATTTGTTGTAATCAGTCCAACACGTCGCATTGGATTATTCCTCCCAGGTTCTGGGTCGATGACCGGTATAGTCGTAAAGGAACAGTATCACCTGCCAGATTTCCTCCTCGGTAAGAAAGTCCTGCCAAACAGGCATTGATGAAATCCAGGGAGCCGCTTCATCTGGCAATCCAGGGCCACCCGTGCTGATTCGCCAAAACAGATAAGACTCCTGAAGTTGAGCGATTGTGCCAACATCCCGAAAATTAAGGGGCGTTGGATTTAACCGGACAGCATAGAGTCCCTGACCATCCAGTTTGTCGCCATGACAAATATGACAGTTTTCGATGTAAACCCTTGCGCCTTCTCTTACCAGTTCTCTGAACTTCTCGGGGTCATCCTTTTCGTACTTTCTCAGGGGATTTACCAGGGTTTGCAAATTATATCGTTTACCAAATAATTTGACCGAAGACGGCGGCGCCGGATGAATGCTTCTAAGTTCCACTGGGGCTTCAACACTGGGTACCATCTGCGAGTAGAGATAAGCACCCACCAAAATCGGCATCACCGTAAGCACTGCATTTCTTACTTTTCTTTTTTCCGGGTTTTCCATCATCTCCATTATTGGCGCTAACAACTCTTCTGTGCTTCCTTCGGTAAACGTAAATACCGCCACAACACCGGCGATGATAAAGAACATATACATCCGCAGCAGGCTGGATGGGATTACCTGGTCCAGCAAATAATCAAACAAGACAATAAAAGAGAAATAGATCAGGAGAATAATCCCAATCATCTGAAATAATCTTGGTATTTTTCTCATGACTACTGCAGCCTGCTCATGTATTCCACCAGCATCTCAAGCTCCGACGCATAAAGTTGATCACCATAGGTGGGCGGCATCATGGGCATATAACCTTCGGTTAGCTCTGCATTTGGATCCAGAATCGCTCGTCTCAGGTAATCCTTGCTTCTGCTTCCACCAATATGGGAAAGATCCGGCCCTATCAATCCTTGATAGTGGCCGACAATATGGCAGACACCACAAGCAAGTTGGCTTAGAATCTCTTCCGCTGAGTCGTACTTTGCTCGAGTATTGGTGGTAACTACTTGTGTGGTTGTTGCAGCGGGTTGTCCAGATTCTTCCGTGCCAGTGCTGCCGACAGGTATCTCTACTGTGACATCCAAACCACTCAAGTCCTGCAGGTAGGCGACAACCACGAGTAGTTCCTCTTCCGAGAGTTTGATGCTACCCGTCCTAACATCTGTCATTGGGCTTTCACTGTCTTGCGTGCCCATCTTGCCAAAACCGGCAACCACGTAAGCCGACGGATCTACCAGGGATTCATACAGATACTCTTCAACGCTCGATGCTGTCCCCTTATACCTGCTGTCAGCCATATTCTCTTGAGCTTTCATCCCTATGTCATCAAGCATTGGTGCCCTGCCACCAACATCATTATGGCAAAGTGTGCAAGCACCCTTACCTTTAAATATCCGTTCGCCCAGTACAATGAGATCTGCGGTGGTTATACCCTCAAGATCCAGTTCCTCCTTCTCCGGTGGTGGTGCGGGTATAATCTGCGGAATTCCGTAATAGGAATAGGCGGTAAAAAAACCAATGGTTAACAGGCTGAACACAACGATTTTGATTAGCTGCATCATGTCGTTTTCCAGTATCCATGCACAACTGTCTTCTGACTTGAGACCTGGCTGATCCAGAATATAAAGATCAACATCGCCATAAAGATAACCACCCCAACAGAAACGACGCTCGCCGCATACCCAAGCGTCGGTGTAAAGGCTTCCACTGAATTATCTCTAAATACATCGGTCACATGCCAATGTTGGCGCAGACCAGAGCGAACATATCCCATTAGTCCCATCAACCAGGTGAATGCTACCGCCACCAAAAAAAGTGCATATTGGGCGCGATCCGGTATACGCCCCCAATGCAGCGGCGCCACTTCTTTGGCACCTTTATAGATCACCAGATCAATAAGTGCGCTGATTCCGATGATGATGAGTGTGGTCAATACCTGCGGGATGGAAGCGGCTATTTTGTAAACGGTATTGGTAAAATAGCCATAGTAGGTGCCAAGTATGAAAATATTAATAATCCCGGCTGTAAACAGCGCAATCTGGACAAGGTTCCCAATCTCCACCCGGCTTACCGTAGGGATTTTATTCGCCCTGCGATACAGCAGAACACTGATAGCTGTGAATAGAATCATCAGATTCACTGCCGTGTTCTTTGCTGGCATGATTCCCAGAGGTCCCAGATATTTGTGATATGGACCACCCAACGCCTTAAGTTCTACGTTGGTTAAAATCAATGTGTGGGGTGTAAACCAGACCAGAAAGGCCGCAACAATAACAACTGCGATATACTTGATGTACTTGTTATATCGGTAGGCGCCCTCACTGCGACCCATCCCACACCACAAATAGTAGTTTGCGGCAATAAAAAGCACGCCAATTAATACCGCCTGGATAATGAACAGCCAGGCAAAGACACCACCCATCGATGTAATACCCATCTGTTGGCTGTAAGCATATATTTCCGCCGTCAGATAGTATCCGGCAAATGGTAAGGGAAGGAGAGCTGATATGGCAATAAAATTTGCGGTATATCCCATCCAGTCGTAATGCGCTTTTTCTTCCTGCGATGACGCTGCCAGGAATTTGAAGGCTGCATAGGCACCAATTATGGACCCCCCAAAGGCTATGTTAGCAATGGTGCGGTGCAAATTAATTGGATTCCAGAGAAAATTGTGTATGGCTGCCCACGAGTCGCCGCTAAAAACTCCATTCGCATCGACCCCGGCTGGGCTCATCATAAAGGTAAGCCAGGCGTTGGCTAAAAACATCAGGGTGGCGCCAACAGAGTTGAGTAATAAACCAATAGTTAGGTGTATCCACTTTTTGTTGCCACCCTGCAACCAGTGCCATCCATAGTAGTAGATATACAGGGTTACGCTTTCTGCGAAAAAGAGCAGCGCGTAAATGAACATGCTTTCACGGAAAATTCCGGAGAGGTACTGCATCAGATGCGGGTAGAGCAGGAACAAGCAGAATGTGAGTAGCCCACCTAAAATGGCTGTGATAGCAAATGCAGTAATGCTAACTTTGATGAATTCATACGCCATGTCATCGTACTTGCGATTCCTGGTCCACATGCCGATGGCTTCGATGATAAAGACAAAAATCGGTACAGCCAGGACAAATGCTGCAAACCACAAGTGAAGTTGAGCAACCAGCCAGACAGTTACGCGACTGTTAAGACCCAGTATTTGCGGATAATCCGCTGCAGTCAGTTCCGGTGGTGAAATGACATTTGATGCGGTAACTTCTACAAGCTCCTCTGCTGCATAAACCGGATCTGATAAAAGGGTTAAGACGCAGAGACTGCCAAATAACAGCATTGAATTGATCAACAGGCATTTCCAATCAAGGTGCCTCATTTTGTCGCCATGCTTTGCGCCAGATTGCATAGTCGGTTTCAACCTTGATGTGCAAAAACAAGAGATAAGCCTTGCAGGGCCATTATCATGTAATCCAGCATCAGGAACATTCCGCTAAAAAACAGTAAAGCCCCAAAAAAAACGGCAAGTCTGATTTTCACTGATCTGATCTCCGCAGTGGTTGATCACTAGGACCAAGCCAGGTAATTTAGTGGGTAATTAATAAAAACCATACGAAAAATAGTACGATGCCGATAAGGACCACAGTGAATACCGTCGGTCCTATCCAGGCATGTCGTTCCTTGCCATCGTCATGGTTCATTCTGATCTCTCAATGACAGGTTTTGTTGCAAAAGAATGCAATTCAGAGCGCCCTATCGACTCAATGGCGGTGTATGGGTTGTAATGGATGATACATAGTTTGCAATGTGCCACCGCTCTTCGTTACTCAGGCGCTTCTCATTTCTTGGATCGGCAAACGATTGCATTGGAGTACCATATATTCCCGCTGTAACTCGGGTATAGATCTCTTGAGGGGTGTTCCCTTTTCGAAAGTCATACGGTTTGCTCAAGTCGCGCGGATCAATTTTACGCCCCCAATCATCTTTGAGTTCCTTGGTTGATTCGCCCGTCAAATTGCCCCCATGGCATTCAGCGCAATGATCCAGAAACAACTCTCTCCCCTTTGTAAAACTCTCAGGAGACGAGACTACCTGACCACTGTAATCTACTCCTTCGGAAGGTTCCTCCCACTCTTCGCTGAAGGTCTTGATATAGGCTATAACTCCTCGAATATCCTCCAGGGAAGCATTGGATCTGAGCCCGGGCATGGCAGAACCTCCCAATCCCTGATTGATGGTTTCGTACAGGTCTCTGTCAAACGGAAACAGCTCGTTGTAGGATGAACTCTTAAACTTGAAGATACCGGTAGTAAGATTTCGAGGTGCTCTAAAATCTCTCGGCTGGATGTTGAGAAAAAAGGCTACCGGTCCCTTGCCATCGCCGTTTTTACCGTGACAATACTTACAGTTCTTGTCATACAGAATCCTGCCACGCTCGATGTCAGTCAACTCTGTTCCAGGAGATTCGTTTTCTGAACTTAAGGCAAATGCAGACCACACAGTCAAGCACCCCAGAATCAGTAACTTTGTGAACAGCGCGCCAATATGCTTTGTGAATTCTCTACTCATGCTTATACTCCGTCGTCTCTTTATTCCGATTATCCCTGGCTATGCTGATATCACAGCGGTTACAAGACATAGGCCAACATGAACATGAACATCTTCGTGTCCGAGTTCATGACTCCAAAACTACTCTGATCGCCCATGGTCATATTGCCAAGTTTGCTATCCTGAATGTGATACTGCGCGATGGTGAAGAAATTTGGAGTGAAGTACCACCTCACTTGAAATATTTGTCTGGTAATTGTGTCTTCCGTGAAGAATCCAGCTTGCTTATCCACATTCAGGCGCTCATATCGATACATGGTGACCAGCTTATTAGGAATGATGGATAGATCCGCTTCAATAAAATAGCCGTCGTAGGAGAACTTCTGACCCGGTGCATGGTCACCCTCAGCATCCGCTACGTGATCTGCATCAGTGTCGGCATCGTGATCTGTATCAACATCGGCATCATGATCTGCATCAACATCGGCATCATGATCTGCATCGGCATCGACATCGGCATCGTGATCCGCATCTGCATCTGCGTCGTGATCATCAGCTCCGTCATCGTGACCGACATCCAGGAAAGCGATGTTGTCATTTTCGCCACGCATATACTGTCCGAATATATTCAGGTGCCTGTCACCCAGGAGAAAGTTGAAGCTGAAATCCAGTCCTACCCTGAAGAAGTCAGTGTTGCTTTGCGCTACGGTTGATCCGAGATTCGATTTACCCTTGTAGTAGAAGGCGCCGATGCGCTGGTCGCCAATATGCTGCGCTAGTCGCAGATAGACATCTTGCTTGTCGTTGGTATCAAAACTGGCGTTCGTGCCGTTGACCAATCCCAACTCATATTGGAAACCTGATGAGAGGATCCCGCTCATGGCGATACCTGTCTGCGGCGAGTCGAATCTGAAGCCGGTGCCACCGTGGTGGCCTCCACTCAGGGGATCGACGCTGTAAACAAGGTACGGGGTTGCGTGATGAGCACCCAATGCTCTAAGCGCAGAGAATGGAATTTCCATCTCAAACAGACCGAACTTGAGGTTCATGCTGCCGGTATTACCACCCAGAACGTTGTTGTACATACCGAAGAGTTGCTTGAATGCGAAGTCGCGTTCCGTCACCCAATTGCCGTCCTCCAGTGCACCACCTTGCTCGAATTCGAGAAAGGCGAAGTAGGAGAGGTGACTGCCCAACGTGCCTCCGGCAAAGAGCTCGAACGCCTGACCCTGAAATTCCGATATTGTCAATTCATCCCCTGGCAGAATCCCGTTCATTGGCATGCTGGTGTTATTTTCCATAGTCATGTTCATGTACATGCCATGGAACATGCCCGATAAGGGCGGCGTGTCCTGATACCAGAGGGGTGTGTCGTCTATGGTTCCCGGAAACTGATAGCCATTCAGTCGAAACCTTTCGCCAAGTGCATTGAGCTTTGGTACCGCGGCGTGGCAGACTGAGCAGCGCTTGTTAAAATTGCGGGCAAAGTGAGGGATGGCAAATGCGTCTTCCACCCAAAAAAAGTCAAGGCATCCAATAGCGAGCACTAATATAAGAATCTTGTAAAACCATCTGCCTTTCATTGCTTAACTCCCGTGTTAGTCATTTGACTCCTATCCGTTACCAATTTTGCGATTGCTTTCAATCACTTAGCGTAAGTGCATTGGCAGGCTTCTCGCAGATATTGGACCATTTCCTGTATTTCCTCTTCGGAAAACAACCTGGCGAATGGCGGCATAAGACTTGATTTCCCCACTGCCATGCCCCCCTTTCGAAGGACCAAATCAAGGTCTTCATCAGAGAGAACACGCATGTCTTCGGCGCTGGTGTGATCTCTGGGATCAACCGTAAGCCCTCTAGCGTTGACACCACCACCAGCCATGTTGGTGCCATGGCACTGCACGCAGTACAGTTTGTAGTTATCAGCTGCGGTTTCCGCGATAACCGGCACTACGGTAAAGATAGCGCTCGCGGCAACGCTCAGAATAACTGCAAATTTTCCTGGATTAATCACTTCTGATTCTCCGGTTTTTCCTTCTGCGACATAAGAAACTGGGTGAGCAGCAGGACTGTGGCGTCATCAAGGTTTCGTACCGGCATCCAGGCCTTGGGATCCCAATACTGTGGATCTTTTATTACTGAGAACACCCAATCAGGATTCAGCCGATCCCCTGCATTGAAAAGGTCGGGGCAGGACACCCCTCCCGTAATCACCCGAGCACGCAATTGAATTCTATGACAACCATTGCAGCCTTCATCTTTCGAAAAGACCTTCCTGGCCCTGGCCTTGGAGAACTTTCCCAGAGTGACTACTCCAGTTTCCATGTTGGCATCCTTGAGAGTCATCAGGTGTTGTGCCACCGCGACTGCCTCCTCTTGAGTCAGTCTCGACTCGCAACCAGGAACTTCGCTCACTTCATCTTGTCCCTTTGTATTGGTCTTGATGTGGTTGAGGTAGACAGTTCCTGCAGGTCGAAGCTGGATAGGGTGCTGAAGATAATCGACCAGCCACTGCTCCTGAAATTTACTCCCTGCATAGAACAGATCTGGTGCCTTGCGCTTAAGGACTTCGGCGATCGTGGCGGCAGGGGGCCCGTTTAAATCATGGCAATTGGAGCACCCTTTCTGACTGAGAAGAACTGGTGCGTCTGCACCCCACGCGACTCCACTCAGGATAAATAGAATAGTAACTAAGACTATACGATAGTTGCATTTTATAGTGGTCATCTTGTGTTAAAGCAGATACTCCCCCAAAATTGTTCCCGCATCACAGGAATTATTAACAAGTCTGCGTGAATATTACTGAGGGTATGTAAAGGGAATATAACCGGGTATGAAGTTTTATGAAGAATTGTAAAGATCGGGATTCGTCTGTGCAGAGCCTCGTGCTTGACTATCTTGATGCTGCCAGTGGCGCAACACTCAGTAGAGAATTAAAGAAGTAGTTTGTAGACTGCTCACTCATTCAGATTTCCTGAAATCAGCGAAGCTCTAACAACAGACTGATCTTATCCGTCAGATTTTCAATCGAATAGGGTTTTCTAATAACCGGAAACGGTATGATGTTGTTGTTTTTGTCGTTAAATAAATCCTTACTATAGCCAGTTGTTAACAGGACTTTGACATCCGGATAGTGAGTACGCACCCATTTTGCGAGCCCAACACCATCGATTCCACCTGGCATAAGTACATCGCTGAATAAAAGCACCACTGAATTATTCGATTCAAACAATGTCATTGCGGCTTGGGCATTTTCGGCTTCAAGTATATCAAAGCCGAGTCTTTTGAGATCGTAAACTGCAACTCTTCGCACTCGCGCCTCATCTTCGACTACGAGTACTGTTCCGCTGCCCACTTTCAAATTTTTTTCCGTTGGTACTGCATCATTATCTTGTATTCTCTCATCCACTGCGGGAAACAATAGTGAAACTGTAGTCCCCTCTCCCGGTGTGCTTTTGATTCGGGAGCTGCCTTGCGACTGTTGCATAAATTTATAGACCATGCTTAACCCAAGCCCACTGCCTTTTCCGACATCTTTTGTGGTGTAGAATGGCTCATATAACCTTTCCAGGTCTTCAGGTTCGATGCCGATTCCCGTATCGGAAACAGTCACTTCCACATAAACACCTTCAGGGAGTGGATCAAATGCATGGGCGAAATATTTGTCGGAAGAATAGTGTTCGTGGGAAGCCTGGTTTAGAAATACCCGCCTGGTCATAATCGTCAGTTTGCCGCCTTTTATCATGGCGTCACGAGCATTGATCGCCAGATTGAGCAGAGCATTATCGAATTGTCCTCTGTTTGCCTTGATGTAAAGGTCATCATCACTTCCCTCAAAAACAACATCTATGTGGTCTCCCAGGGTTCTGGTAAGCAACCGCAACGACATCTCGATTGCTTCGTTGGTATCCACTAACTGTACATTTACAGCTTTAGTATGTGAAAATGCCAGTAGTCGTTCGACCAATTCCACACCGTCTTCGGTAGCTGAGAGCGCATCATCAAACATACGCGTGACAACTTCAGACACGACCACGCTTTTTTGCTGCAGGATTCTAAGATTGCCTTTTATGATACTGAGCAGGTTGTTGAAATCGTGTGCGATTCCCCCGGTCAATTGACCCACGGCCTCCATCTTCAGAGCGTGTTGCAGGACCACCTCCTTTTCCCTTAGTTCTGTGATATCCTGCCCGAACCCAACTGCGCCGACTATATTGCCTGCCGTATCACGACGCGCTGTTGTATTGAGCAATATCGCTCGTCGTTTGCCATCTTTGCTTTTGGGTACAAATTCATAGTTTGTGGATTCTTCCCCTCTGAGCACTTTTTCAATAACTTCACGAGCAGATTCCCTGTACTCATCTATGAACAGTTCCTCTACCAGATTTTTTTGCAGTACCTCTTTTTTTGTATATCCGGTTATATTTTGAATTTGCTGGTTCCATTCATTAATCAGTCCTTTTGAATCGATGCCAAAGATTGGTGAATTCGCGGTGTCAATCAATTGAGTCCATTCAGCCGCTACTCGTTCAATTTCCGCTTGTACCCGCTTTATTTCGGTTATATCGATAAACGCGTGAAGCGTACCAATGGTCAACCCTTCCATGAAGATTTCGGGGATCACGAGCAGATTGGTTTCAATTATCTCACCCCCTTTGGTTATAAGTTGTTTCGAATCACCGTATTCATCCAACCGGCCATTTTCGCCTCGACTTCCCCTGGATGGGGAATAAAACTCTGTAAGAGATCGACTGATAATTTTTTCTTTTTGGTCACACAGAAGATCAACGAATGCGCTGTTACAATCCTTGATCACCTGCTCCCCATCTTCATCAATAGTTAACACATAAGCTATGGGGGCATTGTCGAATAACTTGCGATAACGCTGCTCACTTTGAATCAGTGCTGTCTTTGCCGCAACACGGTCTGTGATATCCGTAAAACTTACCACTGATCCAATTACCTCACCTTTTTTACGAATTGGAAATGACCGGTACTCTGATGGAAAACTAGTGCCATCCAGACGCCATAGGGTTTCATCATCGACGTGAATTTCCTCGCCGTTAAGAAATGCATGACATATTCGACAGTCCTCATACGCAGAGAGAGATCCATCTGATTTGGTGTGGTGAATCAGGTCATGCATATTCTTGCCGAGAAACTGGCTCTCCTCGGTATAAGCTAATAGATTCATGCAAGCCGAATTTGCAAAGGTGCAATCACCCTTCAAATCTATGCCGTAAATAGCTTCGCCCGTAGAATCGAGAAGTAGTGCGATTCTCTCAGAATGCTCAAGAAGTGCGGCTGTATTGCTGGATCGCTCACGCTCATAATAACGAAGTAATAGAAAGGTCATGCCGCTAAAGAGTGAAATAAAGATGGCTATGCCTACCGCGAGTAAAGTGCGTTGATCCCGCTTGGCTTGAGTATGTTTTTCCAGCCCTGATACAATCTTGTCGATGTTCAGGAAAATTTGTTTATAGACAGCATGAAAATCGTTGCCCACTCGATTTCTCAATCCGGTTGTTCTATTCTTAACTACATGAGCTCTGCCTAGTTGCTCCAGTTCTGTCAGATTGGTATCTACCTTGGTCGTGTCAAAAAATATATCAGCATGAGCTTCCTTAGCCACTTCAAGAAAGTCGCGGTAAAGCGTCTTCGCATCCTCAAGGTGTTGAAATACTTCTGCTTCGGTGAGCGTTTCATTATCCACGGTTAATTCTTCAATCCAGAGATGGAAGCTGGTAATTTCAATTTTTATATCCCGGCCGTATCTGACCAGATCGAGTTCATGTTTGGCGATATCTAAACCCAGAGAAGCCAACACAAAAATCGAGGTGAGTATGATCACGACCAGAACAGTGAGAAAAGTTATCCTCGTTAGCCAACTTCCTACAGCAAATGGCGAGCCACTGTGTTCGATGCCTGGGGTAGTCTCTAAAACTCTTTCATAGTCCCTGCACAGAACGTAAAAAACAGCGGCAAGAATGAACGGCGCCAGGTCGGTGATGAAATGCAGATAATTGCTTTTGTGAATTTGTGCAATCAGGTTTAACGATAGTGGTGCATCTAAAAGATAAATGTCCAGGCTCCACGAAAACATCGAGAAACAAGCGCCTAAAGCAGCTCCCAAAACAGTGAATTTTGCAGTTCTACTTAAAGCCATACCTTTTAATCCTGTTTTAACGATTTTTTACCTTCAATACTGTCCATTGTGGCCATTCTACCGTTAAAATGACCAAAAGAAATATACCCTCTGCATGCGCAAGATTGTTATAAATTTCCGCATCCAGCAAGAAGATGAGAAAAAAAATGAACCAGGATGCAAATATATTGGTTGTCGATGACGATGAAAGAATGTGCAGACTGCTGGATTCTTATTTAGGTTCAGCAGGATACAAAGTTGAAACTGCACACAACGGCGCAGAAATGTACCAAAGCATGCAAAGACATAAACCCGATCTCATTGTCCTCGATCTAAAAATGCCAGGTACCCATGGTCTTGCACTGGCACAGGAACTGCGTAAAGACGCAAATCTTGGCATCATCATTTTAACCGGGAGTAGCATGAGTGCGGACAAGATTGTCGGACTCGAATTGGGAGCTGACGATTACATCGAGAAACCATTTGACGAGCGAGAG
>JASJXV010000043.1 GCA_030123805.1 Gammaproteobacteria bacterium | reverse complement strand
ACAGAAGGAGCAGGAAGAAGAGAAGGAGCAGGAAGAAGAGAAGGAGCAGGAAGAACAGAAGGAGCAGGAAGAAGAGAAGGAGCAGGAAGAAGAAAAGGAGCAGGAAGAAGAAAAGGAGCAGGAAGAAGAAAAGGAGCAGGAGCAGGAGCAGGAAGCCGAGTCGGTCCCGACTATGGAAGAGCTCATGAATCAGCTTGAGCAGGCAAATGAGCAGGTGGTGTCCTTCAGTGACCAGGCGCTTAGGGCACAAGCGGAAGTGCAGAATATACGCAAACGTGCGCAGCGTGATGTAGAGAGCGCACACAAGTATGGTCTGGAAAAATTCCTGATTAGTTTGCTGCCAGTGATAGATAGCCTGGAGAAAGCGATTGAGTCTGCAAAGACAGAGGACAACAATAAAGCGGTTGCAGAGGGCGTCGAACTCTGCTTGAAAATGATGCTGGATGTTCTTGCTAAAGAGAATGTGAAACAGATATTTCCTGAGGGGGAACCGTTTGATCCGAAACTTCATGAGGCTATGTCAGTAATTGAGAGCCCGGACGTGGAACCCAATTCTGTGGTCAATGTATTTCAGAAAGGGTATACGCTGAATGGCAGATTGGTAAGACCTGCGATGGTAATCGTTGCAAAGACAAGCGATTAATCAGGGCGGGTATCAAAGCGACGATTTATAACAAATTTCTCCACAATTCCTGAGAAGAAGTACTCTAACCATGGGACTTGAATTTAGGATTGCGGGGCCAATATTACCTAGGAGGCTGACCGAGAACTGCAACCGTAGCGAGGATAAGACTGATTGAGTCAGATTTTTCGATCATTTGAGGCGAATATTGAGCATATTTAACGAAAATGAGGGGGAAATTGCGGGGCTCCGGAGGCGGCCCCACCCGGCCCAATCAGGCTTTTCCGCAGTAGGTTAGTCTGTTCTCGTGGTCCGACATCTCGGTCAGCCTCCTAGACAGGTAATAGAAAAGTATTTTTACGGAGAGCAACAAAATGGGTAAGATTATTGGCATTGATTTGGGTACTACCAATTCATGTGTAGCAATCATGGAAGGTGATACACCGAAGATCATCGAAAATTCAGAAGGTGATCGCACTACCCCGTCCATTATCGGTTATGCCGACGATAAAGAAATTCTCGTCGGACAGTCTGCAAAACGACAAGCCGTTACAAACCCGATCAATACAGTATTCGCGATTAAACGTTTGATAGGCCGTCAGTTTGATGACGAGGTTGTACAACGCGATATCAAGATGGTGCCGTACAAAATTGTCAAGGCAGACAATGGCGATGCGTGGGTGGAAATAAAGGGTGAAAAGCAAGCACCCCCACAGATATCTTCGCAGGTATTGGTTAAAATGAAGAAGACTGCCGAAGATTACCTAGGCGAAGCGGTAACGGAAGCGGTAGTCACGGTACCCGCCTATTTCAATGACTCCCAAAGACAGGCCACCAAGGATGCTGGCCGCATTGCCGGTCTTGATGTAAAACGGATCATCAATGAGCCAACAGCAGCAGCGCTTGCTTATGGCATGGATAAAGCCAGGGGTGATTCAACCATCGCAGTGTATGACCTGGGTGGTGGTACCTTCGACATCTCCATTATTGAAATTGCAGATGTGGATGGCGAGAAACAATTCGAGGTGCTTTCCACCAATGGTGATACTTTCCTTGGCGGTGAGGATTTTGACCTGCGCTTGATAGATTACCTGGCTGATCAATTCAAGAAGGATACCGGCATGGATCTGCACAATGATCCACTCGCCTTGCAGCGACTGAAAGAGGCCGCAGAGAAAGCCAAAATTGAACTCTCCACCAGCCAGCAGACTGAAGTAAATTTGCCCTATATCACCGCAGATTCATCGGGTCCCAAGCACCTGGTTATCAAGGTGACCCGGGCCAAACTGGAATCCCTGGTTGAGGCACTGGTAGATAAAACAATCGAACCGTTGCGAATTGCATTAAAAGATGCAGACCTCACGATAAACGAAGTGGACGACATCATTCTCGTTGGTGGTCAGACCAGAATGCCGCTGGTACAGAAAAAGGTTACGGAATTCTTCGGTAAGGAAGCAAGAAAGGATGTTAACCCGGATGAAGCGGTTGCCATGGGTGCATCCATCCAGGCAGCAGTGCTGTCCGGCGACGTAAAAGATGTTCTATTACTGGATGTAACCCCGCTGTCCCTGGGTATTGAAACCATGGGAGGCGTAATGAGCACCTTGATTGAGAAGAATACGACCATTCCTACCAAAAAAGCGCAGGTGTTCTCAACAGCGGAAGACAATCAACCCGCAGTCACTATTCATGTGTTGCAGGGAGAGCGAAAGCAGTCACAGCAGAACAAGTCTCTGGGTCGATTTGATCTGGCAGATATTCCACCTTCACCCAGAGGTATGCCGCAGATTGAGGTCAGCTTTGATCTGGATGCCAATGGTATCCTGCATGTCTCTGCAAAAGACCAGGCGACCGGCAAGGAACAGACCATCATTATCAAGGCATCCAGTGGATTGTCCGATGAAGAAATTGAAAATATGGTCAAGGATGCGGAGTCCCATGCGGAGGAAGATCGCAAATTTGAAGAACTGGCAACCGCTCGTAACCAGGCTGATGGACTGATACATGCGACCCGTAAGACACTGGAAGAAGCTGGCGATAAGGCTACTGCTGAAGAAAAGGCCGATATAGAGGCGGCTATAACAGAAGCTGAAGCAGCCGTGAAGGGTGGCGATAAAGACGCCATCCAGGCCAAGACCACGAAGCTGACAGAAGTCTCATCGGGTCTGGCGCAACGAATGTACGCTGAACAGGCTCAGGCAGCCGGGGCAGAAGCCGGTGGAGATGCAGGCAGTGCACCCGGATCTGAGTCAGTTGATCCGGATGCAGTTGACGCCGAATTTGAAGAAGTTAAAGATGATAAGTAACCTAAGGCAGTAAATGAAACAGGATTAGCGCGGGCCGAGCCCGCGTTGCCGTATCTGGAACCTTGATGGCAAAACGCGACTACTATGAAGTGTTGGGGGTGGCTAAAGATGCCTCCAGCCAGGAAATGAAAAAGGCGTACCGTCGACTGGCGATGAAATATCATCCGGATCGAAATCCCGGCGATGCTGCAGCAGAAGCACGTTTCAAGGAGGCAAACGAAGCTTATGAAGTGCTGACGGATTCACAGAAGCGTTCTGCATACGACCGCTTCGGCCACAGTGCTGTTGATGGCTCGGCCGGTGGTAGCGGTTTCAGTTCGGGTAGTAGTTTTGGCAGTATTTTTGAGGATGTCTTCGGCGATATTTTCTCGGATGGCCACTCCAGTCGTTCTCACGCACAACGAGGTTCAGATCTCCGCTATAACCTTGAATTGGATCTGGAAGACGCAGTAAAAGGTGCTAATCCCAAAATCAGGATTCCTGCCCTGGCGAATTGCCATCAATGTGACGGTTCCGGTGCCAGGAAAGGCTCGGATATCATTGATTGCGTTCAGTGTGGTGGTCTTGGGCAGGTCACAGCGAGGCAGGGTTTTTTCTCCATACAACAAACTTGTCCGCGGTGTCGGGGTGAGGGCAAGGTTATCTCCGAACCCTGTCCCACTTGTCGGGGACAGGGCCGCGTGGAAGAACAGAAAACCCTGTCGGTGAAGATCCCTCCCGGCGTCGATTCAGGAGATCGTATTCGCCTGGCGGGTCAGGGTGAAGCAGGGCCGCATGGCGGACCCAGTGGTGATCTGTATGTCCAGATTCAGGTCAGGAAACATAAAATATTCACTCGCGAAGGAGAACATCTATTCTGTGAAGTGCCCATTAGCTTTGTTGATGCTACTCTGGGTGGTGAACTTGAAATACCTACCCTGGATGGCCGGTTGAATCTGAAGATCCCGGCCGAAACACAAACCGGCAAGACGTTCAGAATTCGAGGTCGAGGCGTGGATGTTAGCCAGGTACGGGGCAGTGGGGTAGGCGATCTGTATTGTAAAGTGGTGGTAGAAACACCGGTCAGGCTGAGTAAAAAGCAGAAAGATCTGTTGCGAGAGTTTGCGCAGGAATCCCAGGACAATCAGTCCCCCAAGCAAGCGCGTTGGTTTGAAGGTGTGAGAAACTTTTTCGATAACATTAGTCAGGGAGCGTCCAGATAAGCCATGCTTCGAATCGCAATTACAGGATGTGCCGGGCGTATGGGAAAAACCCTGATTGCTGCAGTACAGGAGACAGAAGGTGTCTCCCTGGGAGCTGCGATTGAGCGACCCGGGCTCTCCCTGATAGGTGCTGATGCTGGAGATGTAGCCGGTGTTGGCAAGTTGGATGTCGAATTGGTGGGTAATCTGGAAAGTGTAGTTCGGAATTTTGACGTGCTGGTTGATTTTACTATCGCAGATGCTACAGCGAGTCATCTTGAAATCTGTCGTGCTGCTGGTAAGAAGATGGTGATTGGCACAACTGGTCTGACCAAAGAGCAGATTCGTGTACTGGATGAGTGTGCTCAGGAAATTGCAATCGTTTTTACGCCGAATATGAGTGTTGGCGTTAATGTGACATTCAAGCTCTTGGAGATTGCCGCTGGAATACTGGGTGATGATGTGGACATTGAGATTATTGAAGCTCACCACCGCAACAAAGTAGATGCTCCTTCCGGAACGGCATTAGCTATGGGTGAGGTAATTGCTGCAGCACTGCATAGAAATTTATCTGATGTGGCGGTTTATGGTCGCCAGGGAAATACTGGCGTCAGGGACAGTAAAACCATTGGCTTCGAAACCATTCGCGCTGGTGATATTGTTGGCGAACATACAGTGATGTTTGTCGGCGCTGGAGAGAGGATCGAGATTAGTCATAAGGCGCACAGTAGACTGAATTTTGCTCAGGGTGCGCTACGGGCAGCGGACTGGCTCGCGGAAAAGCAGGTCGGCAGATTTGATATGCAGGATGTATTGGGATTGAAACACAAATAATCCAGAATCATCTGGAATATTGACACCGCTTAACTTAAAATTACGCGCTAATATGACACCTTTGCGAATCCAAAAAAGCGAGATGGGAATCCTTCCATCTCGCTTTTTTTGAGTCCTGTAGCCATCTGGACTTTTCGGTTACCCGCTTTATTGGAGAGTAATTCTTGAACAGAAAGGCAGTTCTTGCGCTTGCTAATGGCGATATCTTCAAGGGTATTTCTATAGGTGCTGAGGGTATTGCCACGGGTGAAGTTGTTTTCAACACAGCCATCACTGGTTATCAGGAAATTCTCACAGATCCTTCTTATGCACGGCAGATAGTTACCCTGACTCATCCGCATATCGGCAACACCGGTGTCAATGTTGAGGACGAAGAATCCAGGGCTATCTGGGTCGAAGGATTGGTGATTCGGGATTTGTCCTTGATGGCCAGTAATTTCCGTAGCGAGAAATCCCTTGCTGATTATTTAACGTCACATAATGTCCTGGGAATAGCCAATGTTGATACTCGGAGACTGACTCGTGTTCTTCGTGAGCAGGGCTCACAGGATGGCTGTCTTGTTTCAGCAGAGAATATTGGCCAATCTGATATAGATGAGGCTTTGCAGAATGCCAGGGAATTTCCAGGACTCAAGGGAATGGATCTTGCGAAACAGGTAACGACCTTATCCAGCTATACATGGGATGAAGGCAGCTGGCATCTCGGTACTGGTTATGAAAAGCTGGTCAGCCAGACTTTTCATGTGGTTGCCTACGATTTTGGTACCAAGCGTAATATTCTGCGCATGCTGGTGGATAGAGGCTGCCGACTAACCGTGGTCCCGGCAACTACACCTGCTGAGGAAGTCTTGTCCTTGAAGCCGGATGGTGTATTTCTGTCCAATGGCCCTGGAGACCCAGATCCTTGCGACTACGCGATTGCAGCCATCAACAGAATAGTTCAAACAGGTGTACCGGTATTCGGTATCTGTCTTGGGTTGCAACTACTGGCATTAGCCAGCGGTGCAAAAACGCGCAAGATGGGACACGGGCACCATGGTGCAAATCACCCCGTAAAAAATCTGGAAGATGGCACGGTAATGATAACCAGTCAGAATCATGGCTTCTGTGTAGATGATACCGCGTTACCGAGCAACATCAGGATCACCCATCGATCGCTGTTTGACGGAACTCTGCAGGGAATGCATCTGGTAGACAAACCGGCGTTCGGATTTCAGGGCCATCCGGAAGCCAGTCCGGGACCTCATGATGCTGCGCCATTGTTCGATCACTTTATAGAGTTAATGCAGGAGCATTCATCATCCACTGAATCCTTGGAGTTGGTGGATTAGCAACAGATCAAACCAGGTTTTTATGCCAAAAAGAACAGACATAAACAGCATTTTGATTCTAGGAGCGGGTCCGATAGTAATCGGGCAAGCCTGCGAATTTGACTACTCCGGAGCACAAGCCTGCAAAGCGTTGCAGGAAGAAGGCTATCGGGTGATATTGGTGAATTCAAATCCAGCCACCATCATGACTGACCCGGCAATGGCAGATGCCACTTACATCGAACCGGTGAACTGGCAAACCGTTGCAAGGATTATCGAGCAAGAAAAACCAGATGCGTTACTGCCAACCATGGGCGGGCAGACGGCCCTCAATTGTGCTCTCGATCTGGCTCGAGAAGGTGTCCTGGAGAAGCATGGCGTCGAGATGATTGGCGCTACCAAGGAGGCGATCGATAAAGCTGAGGACCGGCAGCAGTTCGAAATAGCCATGCAGTCCGTTGGTCTTGAAACGCCTCGTTCGGCATTTGCCCATTCTCTGGAAGAAGCCAAGCAGGTGCAGCCAGCGCTGGGTTTCCCCTGTGTGATACGACCCTCATTCACCATGGGTGGATCCGGCGGGGGTGTTGCCTACAATCATGAGGATTTTGAAGAAATTTGTATTCGCGGACTGGATCTTTCTCCCACTAATGAATTGTTAATTGATGAATCATTGCTGGGTTGGAAAGAATTCGAGATGGAGGTAGTTCGGGATAAGAATGACAACTGTATCATTGTTTGTTCAATTGAAAATTTCGATCCCATGGGTATTCACACGGGAGATTCGATTACAGTTGCACCGGCACAGACGCTAACGGATAAGGAATATCAGATTCTGCGCGATGCAGCCATTAAGGTTCTCCGCGTTATCGGTGTAGAAACGGGCGGATCTAACGTACAGTTTGCTGTTGATCCGGATACCGGCAAGATGGTTGTTATAGAAATGAACCCCAGAGTGTCCAGATCCTCTGCTCTGGCTTCCAAAGCGACAGGTTTCCCCATTGCAAAAGTAGCCGCTAAACTGGCAGTGGGTTATACGCTGGATGAGCTCTCTAACGATATAACAGGGGGCATTACACCCGCTTCCTTCGAACCCTCTATAGATTATATAGTTACCAAAATACCGCGGTTTACGTTTGAAAAATTTCCACAGGCGGAGAATTACCTCACCACCCAAATGAAATCGGTGGGAGAGGTGATGGCTATCGGTCGGACCTTTCAGGAATCTTTACAAAAAGCCCTGCGTAGTCTTGAAGTGGGTATTGATGGGTTGACCCCGATCCTGGATCTTTCTGTATCAGATGCAGAATCAATCCTGCGTAAAGAGCTGCAAACAGCCGGCGCTGATCGAATTCGCTATCTGGCGGATGCATTCCGCTTTGGCATGACTTGCGAAGATGTATGCCAATTAACAGCTATTGATCCCTGGTTCATTGTTCAGGTGGAAGACCTGGTGAGGTGCGAAGAAGGTCTTCAGGGCAGGAAGTTGGAATCCCTTGAGAGGGATGAGTTATACCAATTGAAACAGAAGGGATTCTCCGATTCACGTTTGGGTACACTGCTTGGCGAATCTGAAAGTGCGGTGAGGGAGTATCGACACAGTCAAGGCATCCGCCCTGTGTATCGACGCGTAGATACTTGCGCTGCGGAATTTGCGTGCGAAACTGCCTATATGTATTCCACCTATGAGGAGGAGTGTGAAGCAGAACCTACGGATAGGGATAAGATCATTGTACTGGGCGGTGGGCCTAACCGTATTGGGCAGGGGATTGAATTCGACTATTGCTGTGTGCATGCGGTCCTTGCGATGCGTGAAAATGGCTATGAAACGATCATGATCAACTGCAATCCGGAAACCGTATCGACGGATTATGATATTTCTGATCGGCTCTATTTCGAACCGCTGACTTTGGAAAATGTATTGGAAATAGTGGATCTGGAGAAGCCCAAAGGAGTGGTTGTTCAATTCGGTGGCCAGACTCCCCTCAAATTGGCTGAGGATCTTGAAAAAGCCGGAGTACCGATTATTGGTACCTCACCGGATGCCATTGACCGGGCCGAAGATCGCGAGCGGTTCCAGCAAATGATCAATGATCTTAATCTGAAGCAACCACCCAACCAAACTGTGCGTAATATTTCTGAGGGAATCCTGGCTGCGGAAGGAATCGGGTATCCTCTGATAGTGCGTCCCTCCTATGTATTAGGTGGGCGGGCCATGGAAATCGTCTACAACGAGGAAGAACTGGTTAGCTACATGCAGGCTGCAGTCGATGTCTCAGAGAATTCACCTGTTCTGCTGGATCATTTTCTTGATAGCGCGATCGAGATTGATGTCGACGTGGTAGCGGATGGGAAGCAGGTCGTCATTGGTGCCATTATGGAGCACATTGAACAGGCTGGCGTGCATTCCGGTGATTCTGCCTGTTCATTACCGCCTTACAGTCTTGATTCAGCTATTCAGGACCAAATCAGGGAGCAGGTTGTGTGTATGGCGCTGGAATTGGGGGTGATCGGCTTGATGAATGTACAATTTGCCTTGCAGAATGATGTGATTTATGTCCTTGAGGTTAATCCCAGGGCCTCGCGTACAGTACCATTTGTTTCCAAATGCATCGGCGTTTCCCTTGCCAAGGTGGCAGCCCACTGTATGGTGGGTATCAGCTTGGAACAACAGGGATTTACACGGGAAATTGTACCGGGATATGTCAGCGTCAAGGAAGCCGTATTTCCGTTTGGGAAGTTCCCGGGGGTGGATCCTATTTTAGGGCCTGAGATGAAATCGACCGGCGAAGTAATGGGTGTAGGAAGAAGTTTTGCCGAAGCCTACCACAAAGCTGTCATAGCAACGGGCGAGAAAATTCCGACCACAGGTAAGGTGTTTCTGTCGGTGCGGGATGCTGATAAAATCGAAATGATCGAGGTCGCCAGAGAACTCATTGCTCTTGGCTTCAGCCTGGTGGCGACGCGTGGTACCGCAGTTGCCATACGGGATGCCGGAATGGAAGTAGATCACATTAACAAGGTGTTGGAAGGTCGACCGCATATCGTGGATATGTTGAAAAATGGCGAAGTAGACTTTATTGTAAACACTACAGAGGGAAAGCAAGCTATTGCAGATTCCTCTACAATTCGTCGTACCGCGCTGCAATACAAGGTGTATTACAATACGACCATCGCCGGTGCCAGAGCTTCTTGTATGGCATTGAGATCTGGTGAGAGTCATGATGTCTACCGATTGCAAGATCTGCATACCGAACTGGCCGGTTAATAAACAATAAAGACGAAGAGCGGGAATAATCATGAGCAAGATTCCTATGACCGTAACCGGTGCTGAGGCATTGCGAAAAGAACTGCATCGGCTTAAAACTGAAACCCGGCCGCGAATCGTAAAGTCTATTGCAGAAGCGAGAGAGAAAGGCGATCTGAAAGAAAACGCTGAATACCATGCTGCCAAAGAAGAGCAGGGCTTTAGTGAAGGCAGGATCCAGCAAATAGAATCAAAACTTGCTTCGGCGCAGATTATCGATGTCACCACCATTGCAGCATCCGGTAAAGTAATATTTGGATCGACAGTAAGTCTGCTCAATCTGGAAGATGAGACCGAAGTCATATATCAGATCGTCGGTGAGGATGAAGCAGACGTCAAATTGTGTAAGATATCGATTCATTCACCCATTGCCAGAGCCTTGATAGGTAAGGAGTTAAGTGATATCGCTGTCGTGACAGCGCCAAACGGTGAGGTTGAGTACGAGATAAAGTCGATCGATCACAGGTGAATCGATATCGCAGGCGCTAAATATTGGTGAAGCTAATATTTATTCAGGATCGCAGGCACTAATTAATGGCTTCGCCAATAATTATCCACGTTAGAAAGTAATGGATCGGGGTTGGCCGTGGCTCTGTAAATCAAAGCGACGTTGCCGATTTGCTGTACGGTAACGGAACCAAGAATTTCATTGACTTCTATCAGGACAGAGCGGCGCTTTTGCCGATCGCCCACCAGCAGCTTGATTTTTATTAATTCATGGTCATTTATAGCCCGCTCAAGTTCTTTTACCAGGCTGGGGGACATACCTTTTCCGGCAATGGTGACTACAGGCTTGAGATTATGACCAATCGCTCTAAATTGCTTTTTTTGCTGGTTTGAGAGAGTCATAGGGTAGAAAATTACGCAACTTAAGAGAATCAGAGGGTAACGTCCCCGTTGATTTAGATCAATATTTATCCGCGGTAAAGGATCATGTCCCGGTTGAATATTCAACTACTATAGATTACCGAGAATATTGGTGGCGAGATCAAAAAGCAGTGGCAATTGGGTCAGAGAGCATGAAGAAGACAAGTATGTAAAACTTGCACGCAAGGATGGTTACAGATCACGCGCCAGTTATAAATTGATAGAGATTCAGGAGCGGTACAAAATAATCCGGCCTGGTATGCGAATAGTCGATCTGGGCGCTGCACCGGGGGGATGGTCTCAGGTGGCCATCAAGGAGATGCGATCAAATGGACGAGTGTATGGCTTGGACCTGCTACCGATAAAGCCCATCAACGGCATGACCCGGATACAGGGTGATTTCACGGAAAATGAAGTACTGCAGCGTTTACTGGACGAGTTGAAAGGTCAGAAAATAGACCTTGTAATATCGGATATGGCCCCCAATTTAAGTGGTATGAAGGAGATAGATCAGCCAAGAATGGTTTGTCTGATGGAATTGGCATTGGAGTTTGCCGGTTCTATGTTAAAACAGGGCGGCTCATTCCTGGTCAAGGGTTTTCAGGGTGAAGGAATCGACAACTTTCGCCAGGCGATGAAATTGATGTTTGCGACAGTAAAAACATGTAAGCCCAAGGCGTCCAGAGCCAGATCGCGTGAATTTTACTTACTGGGCTGTGGAATGAAATGACTTATTCGCCAGCTGGAGTGAACCTTAGTCTGGATGGTGAAGTCAAAAAAAGTATAGTAAGGTTGCAATTCTCCCCCGAACCGGGGTGCAGCGACCCAAAAAGAGGGTGATCAATTGAACGACATGGGGAAAAACCTGCTTCTGTGGTTAATTATCGCAGCGGTATTGCTCACTGTATTCAATAATTTCAGTGTCAAGCCGGGACCTGAAGAGGTGGCTTACTCTGATTTTGTTGAATGGGTCAATCAAAATCAAGTCAGGGAAGTCACGTTTGACGGTTTGGTCATCAGCGGTGAAAAATTCTCTGGTGAGAGTTTTGAGACAATTCAGCCACAAGTAGCTGATAAAGCGCTCATTGATGAGATGTTAGACCACAATGTCACTTTTAAAGGCAGTCGGCCAGAACAACAAAGCATCTGGATGCAACTGCTGGTTGCCAGCTTTCCAATCCTGGTCATTATCGCTGTGTTCATGTTCTTCATGCGTCAGATGCAGGGCGGTAGCGGTGGTCGGGGTGGACCACTAAGCTTTGGCAAGAGCAAGGCGAAACTGCTGGGCGAAGACCAGATCAAAACAACATTTGCCGATGTGGCGGGAGTTGATGAAGCAAAAGAAGATGTCCAGGAATTGGTAGAATTCCTTCAGGATCCGGGTAAGTTCCAAAAACTGGGTGGCCGCTTACCACAGGGCGTCTTAATGGTCGGTGCGCCAGGCACAGGTAAGACACTGCTTGCGAAAGCTATAGCCGGAGAAGCCAAGGTTCCCTTCTTCTCAATTTCAGGATCAGATTTCGTGGAGATGTTTGTGGGTGTGGGTGCGTCCCGGGTCCGCGACATGTTTGATCAAGCCAAGAAGAACCCACCTTGCATAATATTTATCGACGAAATTGACGCGGTAGGCCGTCATAGAGGTGCCGGTCTGGGTGGTGGTCACGATGAGCGTGAACAGACGCTCAATCAGTTATTGGTAGAAATGGACGGCTTCGATGGCAAGGAAGGTGTCATCGTCATCGCAGCAACCAATAGACCAGATGTATTGGATCCGGCACTGTTAAGGCCGGGTCGATTTGACCGTCAGGTAGTTGTGTCGCTACCCGACATTCGTGGTAGAGAGCAGATTCTCAAAGTGCACATGAGGAAGGTGCCTATTGATGAAGATGTTGAAACTTCATACATCGCACGTGGGACACCTGGATTTTCGGGTGCTGACTTGGCTAATCTGGTAAATGAAGCCGCACTTTTTGCCGCAAAACAGCAAAAACGTACTGTTGAGATGGCACAATTTGAACAGGCAAAAGACAAGATCATGATGGGTGCCGAGCGAAAGAGCATGGTCATGTCAGAGAAAGAGAAGAGAAATACTGCCTATCATGAAGCGGGTCACTGCATAGTAGGGAGGTTGGCGCCTGGTCATGATCCGGTGTACAAGGTAACGATTATACCGAGGGGGCGTGCTTTGGGTGTGACAATGTTCCTCCCCGAGGAAGACAGATATACTATGAGCAAACAGATGATCCACAGCCAGATCTGTGCATTGTTTGGCGGACGTGCCGCTGAAGAAATAACCCTTGGGGCCGAAGGAATCACCACCGGTGCATCCAACGATATTCAGCAAGCCACAAAATTGGCGCGAAATATGGTAACTCGATGGGGCTTGTCTGATCGGCTTGGTCCTATCATGTATGAAGAGGAAGATGAAGAGGTATTCCTGGGCATGAGTGCAGGCTCGAAGAGAGGCAAGGTTTCTGATGAAACTGCCCATGCCATAGATGAAGAAGTGCGGAGAATAGCCGACGATTGTTATGCAACCGCGAAACGAATTCTCGAGGAGAATATGGATGTGTTGCACAATGTCGCTGAAGCATTATTGGAGTATGAGACGATTACCTCTGAACAGATTGATGATCTGATGGCTGGGAAAAAAGTCAGGCCAAGTAAAGATCTTTCTGGTGATAATAATGCCGGTAATCATGCTGTAAAATCAAAAAAAGAACAAGATCCACGCCCTAGCGGAACTGTTGGTGACCCGGCCAGCGAGCATTAGGGTTCTTGTAGTGGCCTGACTAAAACAAGACCGTGTTTGGATGGGGTTGAAATTGAAACATTAGCCAATTTCAGCCCTTTTTTATATTGGATTTGTTCGACATGAGCGACTCGATTTTGTGTAGAGACCGGCAACTAGATCTCTCATCTTCAGTTGTAATGGGTATTCTGAATATCACGACTGATTCCTTTTCCGATGGAGGAGAACTTTACAACGGTGAAGAGCCGTTACTGGATCGCATCGTGGCAAGAGCAGAGCAGATGATGCTGGCCGGTGCAAAAATACTGGATGTGGGCGGCGAGTCAACTCGTCCGGGGGCAGAGCATTTGTCCATCCAGGAAGAGCTGGATAGAGTCATCCCGGTAGCGGAAGTCTTGTTAGAAAACTTCGATATCATCATTTCGGTTGATACGAGTACTGCTGAAGTAATGAAACAAGCGGCGTCTACTGGCGTACATATGATCAATGACGTTCGCGCGCTTGAAAGGCAAGGGGCGTTGGAGACTGCAAGTGCGACCAAATTACCTGTTTGCCTTATGCATATGAAAGGTCAACCGGCGAATATGCAGGATGATCCGCGATACGAAGATGTGGTTGCTGAAGTAATTGACTATCTGCAAACACGGGTGCAGGCATGTGTCGCTGCAGGGATGAAACAGGATCGTATTATCATTGATCCCGGATTTGGCTTTGGTAAAACAACGCTGCACAATCTGGTGTTATTGAATAATCTGAAGAGTTTCCGCAGACTGGACCTGCCCATAATGGTCGGTTTATCAAGGAAGCGAACTATCGGTGAACTGAATGATCAACCCGTCGATAGAAGGGTACATGGTAGTGTCGCTGCCGCAGTCATTGCTGTCATGAAGGGCGCTGCCATCGTTCGCGTTCATGATGTGCATGCCACGGTAGAGGCACTAAAAATCGCAGATGCGGTCAGAGGAGTGTAACCGGGAGGCTGCCCGAGTTGTCGGTCCGCCTCCTGGTCATCCGTTTGCCTGCTGCGAGCCCTGGAATAACGGAGATTGAGAAGAGTGAAAAAGAAATATTTTGGCACTGATGGTATTCGTGGGCGTGTAGGTGAAGGGCCCATAACGCCTGAGTTTATGCTCCGGCTTGGTTGGGCTGCAGGAAAGGTTCTGGGGCAGGGAGATCAGGGCAGTATTCTGGTGGGCAAAGATACCCGGATATCGGGGTATATGTTTGAATCCGCTCTCGAGGCAGGTCTTTCCTCTGCAGGCATGGATGTGAGCCTGTTGGGTCCGATGCCCTCGCCAGCTATTGCTTACCTTACGAGAACCTTTCATGCCAATGCGGGTATTGTAATCAGCGCATCGCATAATCCGTACTATGACAATGGCATCAAGTTTTTTAGCGGCAGCGGTATGAAATTGGATGACGAAGTAGAACTGCGGATAGAAAGTCAACTTGATAAAACGATGACGGTGGTTGAGTCCGATCAGATTGGGAAGGTGTCGAGAATTGATGATGCGGCCGGAAGATATATCGAATTTTGCAAGAGTTGTTTTCTCAAAGACAGGAATTTGAAAAATCTGAAAATCGTTCTGGATTGTGCTAATGGTGCCACCTACCATGTAGCGCCCAACGTATTTCGTGAGTTAGGGGCTGAAGTCATCGAGACCGGGGTCGATCCCAATGGTCTGAATATTAACCAACATAACGGATCCACGGATACAGAGGTTTTGTGCGAAGAAGTGGCCGCTGTGGGTGCTGATTTGGGTATTGCGTTTGATGGCGATGGCGATCGTGTCATCATGGTGGATCATCTCGGTGAGGTTGTAGATGGTGACGAATTATTGCTTGTCATCGCTGCAGCAAGACAACAGCGTGGCAGTCTGCTGGGTGGTGTTGTAGGTACTCAGATGAGTAACCTGGGTATGGAACTAGCCCTGGCAGATATGAACATACCTTTCGCAAGAGCGGCCGTGGGCGACAAGTATGTCCTGGCAGAATTGATGAAACGAAAGTGGAAGTTAGGAGGAGAATCCTCCGGACATTTGTTGTGCCTGGACCTAAATACTACCGGTGATGGTATTGTGTCAGCGCTGCAAGTGATTTCAGCGCTGATTGATGCGGATACTGATTTAAATCGTCTTAAAAAGAGAATGCAAAAATATCCCCAGTGTATGGTGAATGTGGCTTGTAAGAATGGCTATACAGAAACCAAAGATATTAAATTGGCAATTATGGAAACAGAGCAACGCCTTAAAGGGAAGGGGAGAGTCTTGCTGAGACCGTCGGGTACGGAACCCGTTGTCAGAGTGATGGTAGAAGGTGAAGATCAAACAGAGGTGCATGAACTCGCCGGTGAGTTGGCGAAAATTGTAGGTCATTCGGTCAATTAAATCGGGGCTCCTGGTTGAAACCTAGTATCAAAGTCGTTAATATTTGCCGCCGCTTTGGAGGCAGGCATGCGCATTAGACGCAAGCTTGTTGCGGGCAATTGGAAAATGAATGGTTCCAGAGCCAGTATTAAGCAACTGCTGAATGGAATATTGGATCAAAATACCGAATCGGGGTGTGAAATAGCCGTATTTCCACCGGTTGTATTTCTGCCCATGGTACAGGAAATGCTCCTGTCGACACGCATTGGTTTAGGTGCACAGAATATCGACAGTCATGTACAGGGTGCATTTACCGGAGAAGTTTCTGCCTCAATGGTGGCGGAATTTGGTTGTACCTATGTACTGATAGGACATTCGGAGCGCCGTGCCTACTATGCAGAAACAGATGACATAGTGAGTGAAAAATTTTCTGCTTGTGTCGCGTCAGGATTGCGCCCGGTATTGTGTGTGGGAGAGACTTTGGAGCAAAGGCAGAAGGGGCTTACGGAGGAGATCGTCAAGCATCAGTTGCAGATGGTGCTGGATAACTGTGGGATTGGCACCTTTGCTGAAGCGATAATCGCGTATGAACCGGTATGGGCCATTGGAACCGGGATGAGTGCAAGCCCGCGGCAGGCGGAAGAGGTGCATGCTTTGATCAGGGATGTAATGATGCAAGAAGACTCCGGTATTGGTCAGCAGATAAGATTGTTGTATGGCGGAAGTGTTAGTCCAGAAAGTGCTTCCAAATTGTTTGCTGAAGAAAATATAGATGGCGCACTGGTAGGTGGTGCGTCACTGAATGCAGCGGACTTTTTGAAAATTTCTCAGTTGGCGGGTCATTGAAGATGGAAATGTTTGAAGATTTGGTGCTGGTAGCCCATGTTATGGCTGCTTTGGCTATTATTGGACTGGTAATGATACAGCAAGGCAGGGGTGCTGAAATGGGGTCAGGATTCGGAGGTGGTTCCTCCAACACTGTATTCGGAAGTGCTGGTGCTGGAAACTTCCTTACGCGAGCAACAACCATAGTTGCACTTTTGTTTTTCATCACCAGCTTTTCATTAGCTTATTTTGCCCGTGGAAAAGTGGAAATTTCCAGCGAACTTGGCATACCTTCGATTCAGAAGGTGATAACTGTAGAAGCCAGGTCGGATGAGATCAGCCTTCCGGAGTTGGAAGCCGAACAGCCATCGGACATGGAGCTGGAATTGCCTGATGTCGATGGTACAGATGACTCCGAATGGCCGGAGTGGTGATAAAGCAGAGGAGTAATCAAGCAAGCTATTCAAAATTAGTGCCGAAGTGGTGAAATTGGTAGACACGCTACCTTGAGGGGGTAGTGGGGGTAACCCCGTGGAGGTTCAAGTCCTCTCTTCGGCACCATTATCCGGATAGCGCTAATGCATAGAGCTAAAGGTACTAAAAAGATAGAGAATTTTAGGACACGGATAGATAGGTAATAGCTGTTGACCCGCAGTTGATCGGCACCTATAATTCGCACCCTTATTGTTGCGGGGTGGAGCAGTCTGGTAGCTCGGCGGGCTCATAACCCGTAGGTCGTAGGTTCAAATCCTGCCCCCGCTACCAAACAATAGAGAAGCCCCCAATGAGGGGTTTTTTATTAACTGTGAGAACCACAGTACCGAGATGGATGTCTGAGGTAATGACAGGGGTTGGTCCAATGTTGTACCTGTAAGAATGGGCTTAAGCCCATTTTTTTTTAGGGGGATCTGGAAGAATTGGATGAGCGATTGCAACTTTTAATAGAACCGGTTGTTAAAGGTTTAGGCTGTGATCTTTGGGGTATTGAATATTTACCTCAAGGGAAGCATTCCATATTGAGGGTCTATATTGACTCACTGGATGGAGTAGATGTACAGGACTGTGAACGTATAAGCAGACAGATCGGCAGTGTACTGGATGTTGAAGATCCATTACACGGGGAATATACCCTGGAGGTGTCATCACCGGGTACGGATCGAAGGTTGTTTACGCTGGAGCAATTTGAACAGTATGCAGGGGCGAATGTGAAAATAAATTTGCGTTCACCCTATGAAGGGCGAAGAAAGTTTTCTGGACTGTTGTGTGGGGTTGAAGAGAGCGAGGTAATAATTCGAATTGATGAAGATGAATACCTGTTGCCCTTCGACAGTATTGATAGAGCCAGTATAATTCCGGATTTCAAGTAGGGTGTGGTATCGAGTGTCTGGTGATTACGTTAATTGGAATTGTGTGAGCAGGGAACGCAGAAACAGAGTGGGTTGATTGTCAGAGAGGCAATGCAATGAGCAAAGAGATTTTGTTGGTAGTCGATTCCGTATCGAATGAGAAGGGAGTACCTAAGGAAATTATATTCGATGCACTTGAATTGGCGTTAGCAACAGCATCCAAGAAACGACATGAAGAGGGCGTCGAACTGCGCGTCAGTATTGACAGGGAAACGGGAGACTACGAGACATTTCGCTGCTGGTCGGTGATTGGTGATGACGATGAAAAAGAGTTTCCTGCTGCTCAATTCAGCCTAAGCGAGGCAAAGCAGAAAGACCCGACTTTGGAAATCGAATCAGTTTGGGAAGAGCCTGTCGCCTCGGTTGAATTTGGCCGTATCGCTGCTCAGGCAGCAAAACAGGTTATTGTTCAGAAGGTTAGGGAAGCAGAACGTGCTCAAGTCGTAGAAGCCTATCAGGAACGTATCAGCGAACTGGTTAATGGCCAGGTCAAGAAAGTAACCAGGGAAGCGGTTATTGTCGATCTGGGAAACAATGCTGAAGCCATTTTATCCAGAGAGAACTGCATTCCCAGAGAGACTTTCAGAGTAGGCGATCGCCTGCGAGCATTGCTCGTAGAAGTCAGACCAGAAGTCAGAGGTCCGCAACTGATACTGAGCAGAACGTCACCGGACATGCTGGTTGAATTATTTAAAATTGAAGTGCCTGAAATCTCGGATAGTGTAATCGAGATATTAGGTGCCGCCAGAGATCCGGGTTCTCGGGCGAAAATTGCGGTTAAAACCAACGATGGTCGAATTGATCCGGTTGGAGCATGTGTAGGCATGCGCGGATCTCGAGTACAGGCAGTGTCAGGTGAGTTGGGTAACGAACGAATAGATATCGTTTTGTGGGATGACAATGTCGCTCAGTTGGCAATTAATGCCATGTCACCGGCAGAAGTCCAATCAATCGTTGTGGATGAAGATACCCGCAGTATGGATATAGCTGTGTCGGAAGAGAATCTTGCTTTGGCAATAGGACGTAATGGCCAGAATGTAAGATTAGCCAGTGAACTCACTGGCTGGAATCTTAACATTATGACCGAACAGGAAGCCGCAGACAAAAATGAGCAGGAAACTGGCGTACTCGTGGAACTATTCATGACTCAGCTCGATGTAGATGAGGATATGGCTCTAGTGTTGGTGGAAGAGGGATTTACCAGCATTGAAGAAGTTGCTTACATTCCAATCGATGAAATGATGGCGATTGAAGGATTTGAGGCAGAGATTGTCGAGGAGTTAAGAAACAGAGCAAAGAATGCACTTACCACTCAGGAGCTTGCTAGCGAAGAGGTGCTGGATAACATCGAACCGGCAAAGGATCTTCTGGAGATGGAAGGCATGGATACCCGTTTGGCTTATCGATTAGCACGAAAGGGTATTATTACAATGGACAATTTGGCCGAGCAAGCCATAGATGATCTATTAGACATAGAAGATCTCGGCGAGGAACGTGCGGGGGAATTGATTATGACGGCACGTGCACCCTGGTTTGAAGATGAGACAGAATGATCTCAGAGAGGAATTTTAAATGGCAGATGTGACAGTTCTGGAACTGGGCAAGATAGTTGGAACTCCGGCAGACAAGTTGTTGAAACAGATGCATGAAGCTAGTCTACCGCAGGTAACGGTGGAAGACACCGTTACTGACGAGCAGAAGCAGGTCTTGCTGTTGCATCTGAAGACTCGTCATGGTGAATCCAGTGAGGCGCCTAAAAAGATCACTCTCAAGCGAAAAACTGTAAGCAAATTGAAAGCATCGGGTTCGGCGAGTAGAGGCCGTACCGTAAATGTAGAAGTACGAAAGAAAAGAACTTACGTGCGGCGCGGTAATCTGGACCAGGCTCAGAAACTGGTAGAAGCGGAAGTTGTTACACCTGTGTCTGAACCTTCAAAAGCGTCGGAAGAGGAAGCAAGAAGGCGCGCCGCCCATGTTGAAGCTGAAGCTGAAGCTGCACGACGTAGAGAAGAAGTCGAACTAAAAGCAAAGGAAGAAGCGGCAAAGGAAGAATTGCTGAAAGAGAAATCAGAGGCAGTAGCTAAACCCGCTGCTGTTACTGTCAAATCATCTGACACCGATGTGGATTTGGATGAAAAACCCAGTACCCGCAAAGACAAACGTGACCGGCACGATCTGGATGACGAAGAAATCCACGCCCATGAAACCAAGATCAAGAAAACTCGTGGTGATCGAAAGAAGAAGATCAGTCGTGTAGAAGAGGTGTTGGATGAGCTCGAACCTGATGAGCCGATTGAAGATGTAATAGAGGAAATCACGCTCAAGAAAGAGTCTTCAACACTGGGTCTTTCGCGCGGTCGAGGTAAAAAAGCGGCGAAACGTAAAGTGGCCGGTTTAAGGCAAGAATTTAAGACACCCACCGAAGCGGTGATCCATGAAGTGGAATTGGCAGAGAGCATTACGGTCAGTGCATTGTCACAAAAAATGACCGTCAAAGCGGCCGAAGTCATCAAGGTTTTGATGGGCTTAGGTGTTATGGCGACCATCAATCAAGCCATTGACCAGGAAACTGCCGTGTTGGTGGTCGAAGAGTTGGGTCACACAGTCAAACTACTAGACGACGCGGCCATTGAAAAAGAGATTGAGGCCGCATTGGTTTCCGATGGGGAAGAGCATCCCAGACCACCCGTGGTAACTGTGATGGGGCATGTAGACCACGGGAAAACATCTTTACTTGACTATATTCGAAAATCTCAAGTGGCTGATGGGGAGGCGGGGGGTATCACCCAACACATTGGCGCCTATCGGGTCGAAACAGATCATGGGCTTATCTGCTTCATTGATACACCTGGACATGCTGCGTTTACTGCCATGCGAGCAAGAGGGGCACAGTGTACAGATATCGTAATTCTCGTAGTGGCTGCCGATGACGGCGTCATGCCACAAACAGAAGAAGCGATTCAACATGCTCGTGCGGCCAATGTTCCACTGGTTGTGGCAATTAATAAGATTGACAAAGACAGTGCTGATATTGATCGCGTTAAGAATGAGCTGGCAGCCAAAGAGGTCATACCTGAAGATTGGGGAGGAGATACACAGTTTATTCCGGTTTCGGCGCACAGCGGTGAAGGCATAGATGAGTTGTTGGAGGCTATCCTCCTGCAAGCAGAGTTGCTGGAATTGAAGTCAAGGAGTGAGGGGCATGCGCAGGGCGTTGTAATTGAATCCGAGTTAGATAAAGAACGGGGTTCGATAGCCACGCTTTTGGTCCAGCAAGGTATGTTGAAGCAGGGTGATCTTGTTGTGGCGGGTGAATATTATGGTCGCGTTCGGGCCATGAGGGATGATTGTGACAAATCCATTAAAGTCGCTGGTTCGTCGGCGCCGGTAACAATAATGGGGTTAGACGGCACACCTGCTGCTGGAGATTCGTTCGTCGTTACAACAAATGAGAGAAAAGCAAGAGAACTTGCTGAATATAGAAGAACAAAGGCAAAAGACGAGAGATTGGCTTCCCCGGTTGTGACACTTGATAGTCTGTTTGAAAATTTTGGTAAGAATGAATCCAATTATCTAAATGTGATTGTTAAGGCAGATGTGCGAGGGTCTCTCGAAGCAATTAGTACTGCCTTGCTGGATGCGGGTAATGATGAAGTTAAGGTGAGTATTGTCTCGTCCGGGGTGGGCGCGATTACTGAATCTGATGTGAACCTTGCAGTCACTGCCGGTGCCGTGATCTTTGGATTCAATGTTCGTGCGGATGCATCTGCCAGGAAGTTGGTGGAAGATGAAGGTGTCGACATGAGATATTACAAGGTTATTTACGACATCATCGATGATGTGAAAGCTGCACTATCAGGCCTGTTGTCGCCGGAGGTAAGAGAAGAGATAGTCGGTATCGCAACGGTCAGGGATGTATTCAGGTCCAAGAAGTATGGTTTGATCGCAGGCTGTATTGTTTCAGAAGGCGTGGTCTCCCGGAACAAACGTATACGGGTTTTGCGTGACAATGTGGTCATCTTCGAAGGTGAGTTGGAATCGCTTCGACATTTTAAGGAAGAAGTTAACGATGTACGAATCGGTACCGAGTGTGGCATCGGTGTCAAAAACTATACCGACGTCAAAGTGAGTGATCAGATAGAAGTATTCGAATTAAAAGAGGTCGCAAGAGTATTGTCATGAGTATGCGGTGTCATGCCTAGAGAACACAGCCGGGGTCAACGAGTCTCTGACCTGATTCAGCGTGAGTTGTCGCTAATTATCCAGAAGGAGATGCGGGACCCACGTGTCGGAATGGTCACGATTAATGAAGTAAAAGTGAGCAGGGACCTTTCATACGCGAATGTTTATGTGACTTTTATGAGATCGGAAGACGACACGGTTATGCAGAGTCTCGATGCGCTCAATCATGCTGGTGGTTATCTACGCAGTCAGCTGTCTTTAGTGCTTACTACCAGGATCACGCCGAAACTACGATTTTACTATGATGAGACAGTTGTGGGTGGCAGAGAAATTTCAGATTTGATCGATGCAGCGATTAAAAATGACGAGCAGTCGAATAGTTAGTTTCTGTCCGGATGCGGCCCACCGGATGCGGC
>JASJXV010000155.1 GCA_030123805.1 Gammaproteobacteria bacterium | reverse complement strand
AGTAGTTTGCCTGGTCATGGGTGTCACCAGCTCACCCAATTTACTGCAGGTGCTCCTCAAACCACTGCCTTGCCATTTTGGCACTTTCCCGGTAATTCTTGTCATAGATATCATAGTGGCTTCCGGGGAATACGTGATACTTGACGATGGTGGATTCGGGAATTGCATGCTTCGCCGCAAGGCCAGAATTCTCGCGCCCGCCGTATTCCTCTTCTTCCTGATCGATGATCAGCGTCGGCGCCTTGATATTGGCAGCGGCAACGCGTGGCAGATAACGCCACATGGTTCTGAAATCACCGGCACCTTTGAGGGAGTCCGGCATGCTTGCCGGTCTTGGCACGACATCGACTTCACCGCGGGACATAGCGCTGGCAATCGGTTGTCCTTCAGGTGCGATTGCCGCAAATCCTCTTTCATCCGGTGCAGAACCCATACCCGGTACCTGACTGACGACCGCCTTAATCCGCGGATCGGTACCTGCCACATAGATAACGTGACCACCACCAAAACTCGACCCCCACAATCCAATCTTGTCAGCATCCACCACCGGCTCTGCCAGCAGATAATCGAGTACATTGTGAATGTCGCGATTCTGATCCAGTGGATCGACGACCTCTCTGACCGGTTTTGCCCGGACAGTCATGAAACCATCTGCGTCAACCTCTGGTTGCTTGTCCGGGGTAATCAGTCTCGCATCACTTTCAAACCAGCCACGATAGTCGAACGTCAGGCATACGAAGCCAGCTTCACAGAAGTAGGGGCCATAGGTTGAACTCAGGTGTGATTTTGGGCCACCCCAGCCGTGACACAACAAAATGGTTGGTCTTTTCTCACCAGCAGACAGATCGTCCGGAATAAACAGATCCGCAGCCAGCCGGGTACCTTCACTCCAGATGGTAATTTCCTTTTTCATAATCGTCTCTCTCGCCTGGTTTACCCTGGGGGGATCTGCCAATTTATTATTCAAACTTACTGCAGAGATGGGTTCAAGTAGACACCATAACACCGATGCGGCATTTGCGCTGTGCATCCTGCTTCAGTTACCTGAAAACGGGGTCAGGCAACATGTCTAGTATAATAAACTTTACGTTAAGTACAATTATTCATACCAAAGGTCAGCCAGCTTGGATTTATCCTTCCAGGAAAAGAGCGTCCGGGTCTCACTGATCGCCATTGTGGTGGTCCTCGGATTCCGCTTCTCAGAAGTCTTCGGTACCCCTGAGGTGATCACTACCGGCGACCTCGTTGTTCGCCTTATTGGGGTAATCATCATGCTGGTGGTGATCGAGATTACCCTGCATATTCTCATTGCCGTGACGGCGATTCAGGACGCCGGTGGTGCTCTGGATGAGCGGGACCAGTTGGTCGCAACCAGGGCAAGCCGTAACGCCTACTGCATTTTGTGCATCGGTGTACTCATCATAATCGGAACCATTCCAGCGGCCGATCTGAATAGCGAGCCGCATTGGGAAGTGACCCCTTGAACCAATCGGCGCACCTCAGGACATCGCGACAGGACTCTCAGTTATCGATTCCCCCTTGATTTTATTTAGTTCCGATCCAGAAATGTTTATTTGAACAATATATGCGACATTATCAGACTGTTAGGGCTATTGATCAACCACATACGAAGGAAATAACTCCTGCGATCTTTGAATCCGGACAAGAACTAGTTAATATCGATGCATCCCATTTTCACAGAGTCTTTTTTGAATCCACTCAGCCGCTATATTGTTGAACGATTAGGCATAAGAAAGCTTTACCGGCGATTTGATCTTTTGCGTAACCGGAACTTCCGGTTGCTCTGGGTCAGTTCACTCATCTCGATGATGGGGGATTTTTTCCTGTTTGTCGCCATGCCTTTCCTGGTCATGAATCTGACCGAAGATCGTTCGGCCATTGGCGGTGTGCTTGCCGTTGGCGGTATTCCAAGGGCACTTTTCCTGCTCTTTGGCGGCGCCTTTAGTGACCGCTTCTCACCGCTGGTGATGATGAAAGTGTCCAGGGTAATATTTTGCATTCTGCTAGCCGTCATGTCCGTTCTAATCCTGGTGGAAAGGGTCAACCTGATGGGTTTGTACATTTTCTCAGGCGTTATGGGAACCATCGGAGCCTTTGGCATGCCTGCCGGTATGGCTATGCTGCCGCAACTGGTCAAACGCGAGGATCTGGCTTCAGCCAATGCATTGACAGGTGGCGCCAGCCAGTTAATTTCAGCCCTTGCTCCGGCAATCGTGGGCGTGGTGGTGATCTACTTGTCCACGGAACCCATGCAGGCCATCATGAGCGGTATCTGGCCTGCCATCGTTGACCTGCCAAAAAGAGCCGACATGCAGGGCATTGGTCTGGCCTACAGTATTGATGTCGTTCTGATTTTGACTTCCATGGTACCCCTGTGGGCGATCCGCGTGGCATCGGAAGTAAAGACCGTCGCCGTTCGTGACGGGATTATGAACTCTATTAAGGAAGGCTTCACTTACGTCTGGCAAGACACATCACTGCGGGCCTTCATCATCTATATGTCGATAACCACGTTTGTCTCCATGGGTCCGCAGATGGTCGGCATGCCGGTACTGGCGGACGATCGCCTTGACGGCATGCGCTCCTTTGGGATCATGATGTCTGCAAGTGGTCTGGGTGCGGTTATGGGATCATTGCTTGCTGCAGTATTGAGGCCAAGCAATCGTTCGCTTGGAACCATCGTAATGTTGTTGGCTGTTATTCGAGGCATCGGCACATTTTCAATCAGCCGTATAGAAACCACTACCCAGGGCGTCATTCTCATGGCAATACTCGGCCTGTTGATGGGTTATAGCAGTATTATATTTATGACCTGGATTCAGAAACGAGTAGAGATCGCATTCCTCGGTCGGGTCATGAGCCTGGTGATGCTGGCAGTGATGGGGCTGCAACCCCTTTCGCAGGGCTTTTCCGGCTGGTACATCGATGTCGCAGGATTGACTGCACTGTTTGTCGGTATGGGCGTATTCATGACGGTTACGCCGCTACTTGCATTATGCAGCCGGGATATTCGCCGCATGGGGGAGCCGAAAGATAATCGGGGTCAGAGTAAAAACCAGTGAAAAAAAGAGGGCGGAGGCAATATTTTTTGATCCACCGGGAAAAGGGGTCGGAAAAGGGGTCGGATTTATTTGTTGTTGACTGAATAGTGTCTGTCCCGTTGACTGACTGCGTTTTGAATAGTGCCTGTCCCGTTGACTGTAAACATTTTGATCTGAATCATGTCAGGATTGGCGTGACGCTTTACCATAGAGAGCAGTATGGATTTCAAACTCAACAATGACGCAATAGAATTCAGGAATGAAGTTCGAGAGTTCCTGGATGATCAACTCACCGAAGACCTGAGGCGTGCCTCCAGATTGACCGTGGGTACCTATACAGATATGAGCGCCTGTAACCGCTGGTACAAAATCCTGGCAGAGAAAGGCTGGATAGCCCCGGGTTGGCCTAAAGAATACGGCGGCACCGGTTGGGATGACATGCAACGCCATATATTTGGTTTCGAGTGTTTCAAAGCGGGTGCGCCACTGCTGTTTAATATGGGAGTTCGGCATATTGGACCGGTAATGATGGCACATGGGACACAGGAGCAAAGAGATTTTTATCTGCCGCGGATAATTTCCGGTGAGGATATCTGGTGTCAGGGGTATTCTGAGCCGACCGCGGGCTCTGATCTGGCAGCACTTAAGCTTCGTGCCGAACGACGGGGCGATGAGTACATACTCAATGGCACCAAGATGTGGACTACGGGTGCACATTTTGCGCAGCGGATTTTCTGTCTGGTCAGAACGTCAGATGAAGGCAAGAAGCAGGCTGGTATCACGTTTCTGGTCATGGCAATGGATACTCCGGGGATTACGATACAGCCGATTTTGACCTTGAACGCACTACACGAATTTAATCAGGTGTTCTTCGACGATGTCCGTGTACCAGTTGCCAACCGGGTGGGTGAAGAAAACGACGGCTGGCGAGTCGCCAAGGTATTGATGCAATTCGCCCGATCCAACAATATCAATATGGCGTGGGTCAGGGAAGCCCTGCAGCGGGTCAGGGATGCTGCAGAAATAGAGTCTGATGGCCTGCAGGGGCGATTGGTAGGTGATCCGGATTTTTCGAATAAGCTCAGCAGCACGGAAATAAAACTGATGGGTGTTGAAACGCTGGAACTGCGCTTATTGTCCGAGATGAGTGGCGATAACAATCCTGGCGCCATGTCGTCGCTGCTGAAATCAAAGGCGTCTGAGCTTATTCAGGAAGTCAGTGAACTGATGCTTGAAGCCGTTGCCTGGTATGGGTTTCCATTTCAGATGGAAGCGCTGGATCCATTCACAGAAGCGGAATTCGTCGGACCTGAGTATGCCTTGCCCGCGGTATGTTTGTATCTGAATCAGAGATCCACGACCATCGCTTCCGGTTCGAGTGAAATACAAAGGGATGTATTGGCCAAGCGTGTGCTTGGATTGTAGGTTCGACTCTTCAGCCGTCGCCACAGCGCATCGGTTAGAAATAATGTGTCGTCAGTACCTATTGTCCAGGCAGCTTGGAGAACCACTTCTGCTGACGGAGGATAACTGGGAAGACTTTTTTGAGCGCGAGAAAAAGATTGACTCAGGTACATATATTTAAGGAAATATTAGTTATGGGTAAGCTAGAGGGTAGAACCGCCCTGATAACCGGCGCTAGCCGTGGTATTGGACGCGCGATTGCATTGCGCTTCGCGGCGGAGGGCGCAGACGTGGCAATCAACTATGTGAGTAATGCAGAGGCTGCCCGCGAAGTGGCGACAGAAGTGGAGAAGCTGGGCAGAAAAGCCGAGATCTACCAGTGTGATGTGGCGGATCAAAGTGCCTGTGAAGCATTCTGTAATGCTGCGAGAACTGATTTTTCCCAGATAGACATACTGATTAACAACGCAGGCATCGGTTCGGCAGCCATTAACCGACCTGCCATTGCCGAGGCAACAGTTGAACAGTGGCAATTGTTACTGGGTGCCAACCTCTGGGGACCGATTCACATGTGTAAAGCCCTCGTACCTCATCTGCGCGAAGCCAAACGAAGTGATGTCGTCATGATGTCTTCTGTTGCCGTCCAGAATCTGGCACCTGGTTTTGGTGTGTATAGCGCAAGTAAAGCAGCTTTGGAGGCATTAGCTCATACCCTGGCAAAAGAGGAACGGGCCAACGGCATGCGCGTGAATATTGTTGCCCCGGGCCTGGTTGATACGGATATGGGCCGCAATATTGTAAAGGCTATAACCGGTTCCGATGACATGCGCGCACGTGACGCGGCTGCACCTTTTGGTTATGTCTGTACGCCGGAGGACATTGCCGCCACAGTCACGCACCTATGCTCGGAAGATGGTCGTTACATCACCAACCAGCGGATTACTGTTAGCGGGGAGTAAAAAAAGAAAAAAAGGGGACGGAGGCATTTAATTAAATGCCTCCGTCCCCTTTTATTCACGCCTTTTTTTTATCGACCGTGAAAAACAGGCTCTCTCTTCTCTACGAAGGCTTTGACCGCTTCGCGATGGTCCGTCGTCTGACCACAATGGATATGATGAGTAGCTTCCAGATCCATGCATTCGTCGACATCACCCGCCAGTGCTCTATTCAGATTCTCTTTCATGTATCGGTAAGCAACCGTGGGACCATTGGCTAGCCGGTTAGCAATCTCGGTGGTCTTCTCGACCAGATCTTCAGGCTCACACACCCAATTCGTTAAGCCCAACCGCAATGCTTCTTCAGCACTCACACGATCGGAGAGAAAATAGAGTTCCCTGGCTTTCGCTGTACCGACCAGTTGCGTCAGAAAGTAAGTGCCACCATAGTCACCGGAAAAACCGACACGGCCAAATGCCGTTGTCAGTATCGCATTACTTGCCATGATACGAAGGTCACAAGCCAGTGCTAACGACAGTCCTGCACCTGCCGCAGCGCCAGGCAGAGCAGCTATAGTTGGCTTGGGCATCTTGAACAGTTTACCAGCGGTTGCTCGTTGGTTAATTCGCTGCCGGTGTATCGCTCCATCTATGGTGTTATCACCGACAGTCCCATCACCCGATGCAGCCATGCCCTTCACATCGCCACCAGCACAGAAACCTTTACCGGCTCCCGTCAATACGATGCACTTCACATCCGGATCCACTTCACAGTCCGCCAGAGTTTTGCGCAAGGCTTCGTTCATTGCCCCCGACATTGCATTTCTGGCTTTGGGTCGATTCAGTGTTAGCCATGCGACACCATCTTTTACACTTGCCAGAAAATCTTCTGTACCTGTATCAATCTGTTTCTCGGTCATTTTTTCGTTACCTCTTTGCTTGGTATTTAGTATTAATCACTGCTTGATGTGCTAATTGATTAGGCAGTACCACCAGATTCAGTACTGCCTGAAGGTTTCTGCTGGAAGTCATCTATTCTTTCATCACAGTAAATTAACGATGAAAGTAAGTAAACCCTGGATTGGCCTGAAAGCCATTTATTAAATACACTGAGCCCATGGAAATTATACATTAACTGCCCATAACCATACGGGAGCATTATATGAAGGAGTTAGATCCTACCTTGCTGAGTGCTTTGAAATCACTCGATACACCAACAGTCTGTAATGCCCTTGAGACCGTTGAACCAGGTCGCCGTACTCGAGGATTTAATATAAAGCCACTGTTCTGCGCACATCCGGAACTGCCTCCGGTGGTAGCGTTTGCCAGAACCGCCCGCATCAGGGCGACGCATAAACCCACCAGGCCGCAGGATAGCGTTGGATATTACACCTATATAGCCGAAGGCGGGCCGCTTCCCTGTATTGTCGTGGTTCAGGATCTGGATGAAGTGCCGGGGTATGGCGCTTTATGGGGGGAGGTCAATACCAACGTTCACCTGGGCCTGGGATGCCTGGGAGTTATCACCAACGGTAGTATTCGCGACTTGCCGGACTCCGCAAAGGATTTCCAGGTACTTGCTGGCATGGTTAATCCATCTCACGCGTGGGTACATGTGGTGGATTGGGGTAGCCCCGTCAATGTGCACGGCATGGAAGTCGAGGCGGGGGATCTTATTCACGCCGACCAGCATGGTGCCGTGGTGATACCGGGAGACAGCGCCCAGAATGTGGTGGATGAAGCCAAAAAGCTCATGGCGCGGGAGCGCATCCTGATAGACGCCGCTAAACAGCCTGGTTTCAATATAAAAAAGATGCGTGCAGCCTGGGCCGGTATGGCCGAGATCCAATAGGAATGTTGGATTACGCCTTGGGCTAATCCAACCTACGCCTCTCTAAAAAAGGGGACGGAGGGAATATTTTTTAACCAATTGGTATATACAGATTGGTTAAAAAATATTCCCTCCGTCCCCTTTTTTA